>JAQTNJ010000010.1 GCA_028713955.1 Syntrophorhabdaceae bacterium | reverse complement strand
GTGCCATAATGAATTCCCTTTCTTTTTTAAGAATAATCAATATATTATCAAGTGTCAATGGAAAAGGTTTTTATACATGAAAAAGGATTTGAAAAATCAGCTATCGGAAATCGCAAATGACAAGGTTCCTCATCGCTGATGACCATGCTTTGATGCGCCGGGGTTTGATACAACTCCTCAGCGAGGATTTTCCCGATTCTCTGTTCGGTGAAGCATGGAATGCCCACCAGATTTTTGAGAAGGTACAGGAGCAAGAGTGGGACCTTGTCGTCCTCGACATCAACCTCCCTGACAAAAGCGGGCTGGATGTGTTGAAACAGTTGAAGTCGGCCCATCCCGGTCTTTCAATCTTTGTTTTGAGCGTTCACAAGGAAGAAGAGTATGCAGTCCGGGTGCTGAAGGCAGGTGCCTCAGGGTACCTGTCAAAGGATAGCGCCCCTGAAGAACTGGTGAAGGCAGTGAGAAAGATACTCGGCGGCGGTAGATACGTGAGTCCCTCTCTGGGAGAAAAACTGGTTTTTGAACTGGAGAAAGGAGAGGATGCGCACAAAATGCTCTCAGACCGGGAGTACCAGGTGATGCTCATGATTGCTTCAGGCAAGTCAATTACCGAGATCGCCGATACCTTCTGTCTCAGCGTACAGAGTATCAGTACATATCGTTCGCGCATCTTTGAAAAGATGGGTTTTAAGAACAACGCCGAGCTCATTCGTTACGTCATTGACCACAAGCTGGAGTAGACATCCGATTTGCGATTTCCGATTGCCAATTTGCGATTGA
Source organism: Syntrophorhabdaceae bacterium (assembly GCA_028713955.1). Lineage (NCBI taxonomy): Bacteria > Pseudomonadati > Thermodesulfobacteriota > Syntrophorhabdia > Syntrophorhabdales > Syntrophorhabdaceae > Syntrophorhabdaceae bacterium. The sequence goes on along the minus strand of JAQTNJ010000010.1, from coordinate 35,007 downwards.
AATACAAGAAGGGATTTGCGATTGCCAATTGCCAATCGCCGATTGCAAAGGCAAATACGAGAATAGATTTGCTATTTGCCTATGGTGATTTTTGATTTTATGAATTAACAATTGCAAATCGGCAATTGGCAATTGGAAATAAAATATTGGCATTCGGCAATTGGAAATTGGCAATCTGAAACACTCTGTAGTACTTCTACTACAAAAAAATTAGTTATCCACTGACAGATTCCGAAACTCAATTATGTAATACTTTGAAAAAGTTAAAAAGAAGGATTGCCATGAAACTGTTCATTGCTGATGATTCAGAGATGATGCGGGAACGGATAAGAGAGTTGGCTTTAGCAGTAGAAGGGATTGAACTGGTAGGGGAGGCGGGAGATGTCCGGGCGTCTATCAAGGGTATCCTGGACCTGAAACCGGACGTAGTGATCCTTGATATACGTATGCCGGGAGGCAGCGGTCTCGATGTCCTCCGGGAAATGAAACGGCATCTAAAGACTCCTTTAATCATTGTACTTACCAATTATCCCTTCCCGGAATACAAGGAGATAGCAATTAAATTGGGGGCAAACCATTTCTTTGATAAGGCTACAGAATTCGATGAGGTACAAAGAGCTCTGGAAAGAATGCTGCAGGACAAAAAAGTCAAGGAGAAGTCAGACAATGGCCAGTGAGGGATAACAGCGAGGAGCACATAAAAAGGGGCACAGTACCACTCTTATCTATGAGGGGCCATATTAGCGTCAAGACCCATTCCCGCAAGGAAAGACACGGGCACACATTGCTGTCCTGACAAATAAGGGAGTTGTCATGAAAGCAAAGACAAGAAAAAAAGAAGAACAGAAAGAAAGACCGCCAGACAAGCTCGATGTTCACCGCGACGTCACGCTCCGTAAGCAGATGGAAAAGGCGCTTATTGAGAGTGAAGACCGTTACAGGATAGCAATAGAACATTCCAATGATGGTGTTGCCATGGTGCGTGGCGATAACCATGTTTTTGTAAATAAGAGATTTCTGGAAATTTTCGGCTACGAGCAGGTAGAAGAGATCATAGGGAAACCCATATCGCTTACAGTACACCCCGATGATTGTGAACGCGTCCTGCGGAATAACCGGGGAAGGCAGAAAAACGAATCCGTACCGTCCATATATGAAATGAAAGGTATCAGGAAAAATGGCGAGACGGTTCATATTGAGGTTTCGGCGACAAACATATCGTTGAATGGAGAACCCGCTTCTCTTGCTTACTTAAGAGATGTCACCAGCCGCAAACAAAGGGAAAAGGAGCTTGCAGAGAGTGTAGAAAAGATTACACAGGCAAAACAGGAATGGGAATCACTGGTAGATTCCCTCAGTGAGCTTGTCATCGTCCTTGATGAAAGGGGATATATTATCCGTTCCAACCGGGGAGCTGAAAGTTGGGGTTTCGCACATCCCGGCGATATGGAAAGACAGACACCGCACGATGTTCTCCATCCATATTGCACAAAGTCTGACTGTTACCTCAAGGATTTTATATCAAACGGTTTAAAGGATTCAGCGATCGGTAAACCCGTGGAATTGGAGGTGAAGGACGAGGTATTGAAGCGGTATTTCGATATACGGATGAGGCCTATCCGTACCCAGCAGAATAAAACATCCATGTCAAAGCCTGTCACAAAAAATAATGAAGCAAACCGGATGAACAGGGGTTTTACTGTCCTTGTCCTGCATGACATAACGGAGCGCAGGCAGACGAAGGAGTCACTTTCGGAGGCATATGAAGAACTGAAAGAGGCCCAACAGGAATTGATTCGCATCGAGAAATTGGCCCTTCTGGGAAAATTTTCATCGGGTATAGCCCATGAGATCAGAAACCCTCTTGCAAATATCCGTGCCTCTGCCCAGTTTTGTCTTGCTCAATACGAACGCGATAAAGAGATCAAGAAACACCTGAAAATCATGTTGAGGAATTCTGATCATGCAAACAAGATCATAAAAGACCTTTTGGACCTTGCAAAACCGAGCGATGTTTCTCTGAAATCAGGCAGCATAAATGATGCGATAAACATGGTATGTAATCTTGTAAAGACACGGTGCGAAAAACAGCACATACTTTTGCATAAGAAGATATCCGGTAAATTGTCCCCTATCTTAATGGACGAAGAACGTATGAGAAAGGCCCTCCTCAATTTCGTTGATAATGCCCTGGATGCTATGCCGAAAGGCGGAAAACTTATCGTGAATGCTTACCCATACTTTGACGAAAACAAAATAATCATTACTATCCAGGATACAGGAAAGGGTATCCCGCAGGAAGATCTCGAAAATATTTTTCACCCCTTTTTTACTACGAAACGTACCGGCATAGGATTAGGATTATGCCTTGCAGATGAGGTAATAAGCTCTCACAAGGGAAAGCTTTCCGTTACCAGCGGGGTGGGGGAAGGCACAACGATCACAATAGATCTGCCGATTGCACGGGAAAATTAAAAATGTTTACGCAGATGGAAAAAATACTAATAGTTGACGATAACAAGGATATGCAGTTTCTCCTTTCAAATATATTGAAGAGCAAGGGGTATGAGATATCGGTTGCCGGAGACGGCAGGAAGGCGCTGAAAGAGGTAAAAGGTATGTCTGCAAACCTTGTTTTGCTGGATATACATTTGCCCGATATGGATGGCATAAAGGTTTTAGAAGAAATGAAGAGAATCAATCAGGATCTTGCCATTATCATGCTTACAGCGTATGGAGATATAAAGGGGGCTGTGCAGGCAATGAAACTGGGGGCCTTTGAGTATATTACCAAGCCCTTTGATAATGATGAATTGCTCATTGCCATAAAGAGGGTCTTGCAGACACAATACCTGAGTAAGGAGGTTCAGAGCCTGCGGAAACAATTGGGGGAAAAAACCGCCTCAGACCTGATAGTAGAGCTTACCGGAGAAAGTCAAAGGATGAAGCAGGTTTTTAAGCAGATTGATATTGTTTCTCCTACGAATTTAACAATAGTGCTGCAGGGAGAAAGCGGAACCGGGAAAGAATTGGTCGCGCACCTGATACATAAAAAAAGCCAGAGGAGCGACAAAGCCTTTGTTGCCGTTGATTGTGGTTCCATACCGGAATCCCTTGTTGAGAGCGAACTCTTCGGCTATGAAAAAGGCGCTTTTACAGGCGCAGATACCATCAAAGAGGGTAAATTTGAACAGGCAAATGGGGGTACGCTCTTTTTGGATGAGATAACAAACCTGCCGGACCCAGCCCAGGCGAAATTATTAAGGGTCTTGCAGGAGAAAAGGCTGGAGCACCTCGGTGGAAAAAAAGATATAAAGGTTGATGTCCGGATTGTTGCGGCCTCAAATGTAGATCTCCCCGAAGCGCTGAAGGCGGGAAGGTTCAGAAACGATTTGTTTCATAGATTAAACGAATTTCCCATTATCTTGCCCCCGTTAAGGGAAAGAAAGGAAGATATTCCATACCTTGTAAACCGTTTTCTCGAAGGGGCCAGGAAAGAATTTAATAAAGACGTAAAGGGATTTTCTCCTGAAGCGATGAAAACCCTTCTCGATTATCACTGGCCAGGAAATGTAAGGGAACTGAAAAATACGGTGATGAGGGCAGCCCTTCTGGCAGAATCGGAGAATATTGTCCAGCCATGCCTTTTCCAGGATACCGTTTCAGAACCATATTCAGATCCGAACAATCTATCGGAACAGGTCGACATTATGGCGGAATTGAAGAAGGGCTTTTCACTTCATGAGATTGCCAAAAAGGAAATTGACAATATCGAACGGAACATTATCACGCAGGCATTATACCTTACGGGCGGCAATAAATCAAAGGCAGCAAAGATGCTCGGGATAGACCGCATGACGCTCTATGCCAGACTCAACAAGCATGGAATAAAATAATAACAAAGAAGTGTAAGCCATTCTCTACAACAATGCAGAGAAATTTCTACAAATCCCCGGAATAATACCGCTCGTATTTGTTTTGTGACAATTCTATCAAAAACCATTTCAGGAAAAGTATCATTATAAATCAATGAGATACAGAGCATCTAAGGGAATGTTAACGCATGATTGATGTCCTGGCATGGTCTATGCAAATACGAAAGACATACGTCAAGAACGATAGATTGGTTATTTATATATAGATTGGTTATTTATAGGTTGGTTATTTCAAAAGAGGCAGAAAAGGCGAATGGAAAATATCTTGGTTGTAGATGATAATGAGGATATGTGCCAGGTAATATCGGATGTTCTGAGGGCCGAAGGGTATGTGGTAAGGATAGCTTGCGATGGTGAATCAGCGCTGAATGAGCTCAAAAAGAAAACCTATGACCTTATGGTTCTGGATTATAAACTTTTTGATATGAACGGGTTGGAAGTACTGGAAAAACTGATTGGAATCACATCTTCCCTTTACACGATAATGATCTCGGCTTACGGGAGTGAATCGGTAAAGGCGAGGGCACATGAATTAGGAGCTTATAGTTTCTTCGACAAACCTTTTGATGTGAACGTCCTGATGAAAACCGTCAAGAAGGCATTAAGCGAAAAGAAAAGCTTAATACAGTAGACAATAAGCGGCAGGTAGCCGCAGGCTTCTGCATACACAGGAATATTGAAAGTGTTGGGTTCACCGCTCCCTTTATAAAAGCGGAATCTAAAAAGAAGGGTGGTGTTAATTATGGCAGTAGAAAAAGCAATAGGTTCATCCAGTTTGGTTGAGGTAATCGACAGAATTCTCGACAAGGGAGTAGTTGTCGATGCATGGGTGAGGGTTTCTCTGGTAGGTATTGAAATACTTGCTATTGAAGCCAGGGTTGTTGTGGCATCGGTAGAAACGTACCTGAAGTATGCTGAGGCAATAGGCCTTACCGCAACGGCAGCGTAAGGGTTTCTCAAACTTTGCCAAAGATGGCGGATGAAGGTTCTTGCCGCGTCATCCTCAAGCCTTTACGCTGTAAGAGTAAGGGATCAAAAAGCATGACACGCCAGGAACTTTCTTTCATTTGAGAAGGATGGACAATATGGTGGATACTGTAAACTTAAAACATGTTGTTGAGGAAATTGTTGCTTCATACGAAGAAAAATTACTCTGTACCATTATTGATAATACACAGACGGTTCTTGGTGAATTTGAGGAAATTACTTCTTCATATGAAGATAGGCTGCAAAGTCTCAGCACAATTATTGATAATACACAGACGGTTCTTGGTGAATACCAGGACTCTATGTCAAATACAAAGCAGGAAAGAGAGAGATTAAAAATCGAGTTACGGGATATCCTTGCGAGAAATGAGTCTCTCAGGAAAAAGGATTTTGATACCATGATGAATACTATTCTCTTATCCCAGGATGACAGGGAAAGAGAAGTGAGGGGTCTTCTTAACGGTTACCTTACGGAACAAAGAGATATGGCAAAGACAATAAGAGAGAACCTTGGAAGTTTCAGAGGTTCCCTGAACAGGGATAACATCGATAGGATTAAGGAATTTCATCAGATGCTTCAAGACATTCTCAAAAAACAAGAAGAAAGAAAGGCGGAAGTCACCACCAAGCTAAGGGCATTTCAGAAAGAACAGAGTGAACTATCTTCTACCCTGGTGGAGCTTCTCTCTAAAGGAAGGGAACTCAGAATTAAGGATTTAAAGTTGATGCTCAAGCAATTTAAGACTCAATCGAAAGAACGGGCCGTACAACACCTGGACAGGAAAGAGAATGTACAAATGATGCTCAATTCATTCAGGAAAGAAAGGCTTGAAAGAGTATATGCGTAAATATATTTGAAATAACAAGGAGGAAATTATGGAAGTCGCAAGCAGTATGAGAGATTTAACGGAACATATCCTTACTTCGTATAATGTGAGGACGAAAGCGCTGGGTGATCTTGTAAGCGATACCCGGAAAACGCTGAGTGATTTTACTGAAGAACGGAAAAATATGGGGCAGGAACAGAACAAACACCTGTCAGATTTTAAAAATGGTTTAGCGGCAAGTGTTGATGACATGCTGAATGGTTTTCGTAAAAACCGTAAAACCATGGGTGATGAACAGACAAACTATCTGGAAGGTTTTGCGAATGATCTTACCAAAAATACTTCAGGTATGCTTAACCGGTTATTGAAAGGCCGCCGGCAGATGAGCGATAAACAGGTGAAAAATCTCGGGGATTTTGTAAACAGCCTGACCAGGGATACAAGTGCAATGATGAACGGCTTTAAGAAGACGCACGGCGAGATGTCGGCTGGACTCAAGGATACACTTGCAGCTAATCTGAAAAGCATCCGTATATACACGAGGGATAAGCTGAAAGAATTTGAAAAATCACACGGCCGGATGAGTGATTCGCTGAAAAAGGGCTTAACCAGGTACGTGAACGATCTGGCAAAAGATGTCTCACGCCTCTTGCATGGTTACGATACTGATATGAAGGAAGCTGGAAAATCATGGGACAGGATGTCTTCAAAATTATCCGGCTCGAGAATGAAGACCACAGCTCCATCGGTAGAAATTGTGGAGAAGACTTCCACGGTCCAGGAAGCGATTGAGAAAAAAGGGCTCAAACAAAAGAAAGCAATGCCGGAGGTGGAGATCGAAGGCAGGGTGCTGGAATATATCAACAAGCATCCCGAAGGGGTAAAAGTGGGAAACATGGAGATGGCGTTTGGTCTTCCCAGAATGAAACTGGGAATGAAAGCCAAGAAGCTGCTGGAAAGAGGCAGGGTAAGGAAAGAAGCAAATCTATACTATCCGCTGGAGGCATTTCAAAGCTCAAGGCTCAGGGTTCACGGTTCAAGGTTTTCAAAAGAAAAGCATTGAACTGGAAACCTGAGATTTTAAACAAGAAACGAATTTTATCAGGAGGCTCCATATGGATGATTTTTCGGGTGGTATGAGAAATCTCTCTGAAGATATTCTGACAGGCCATAAGGATAGAAAAGACAGGATACGGGGATTGAAAGACCGGACCGATGCCATTAAAAAGGATACGGCAGAATTTCTTGATGAAACCAGAAGGCTTCATACGGAAATGGGCAAAGACCTGAAAAAGGATTTAAAGGAAAACAGGGACAACCTTTTGAAAGATGTCAATGCCATGAGAGATGACTTCAAGAAAAGAGAAAAAGAAGTAAGGGCGGATTTGGCTGAGGCGAAAATAATCTGGAATGATATTAAGAACATTTTGGGAGGAAAACCGAAATGATTGAAGAAAACACAACAATATTGGAGCCGGCTGCTTTACCTGACTTTGTGGAAACAAAATACATAAAGGATGTGAGTGACAGGGCAGTCTTCTATATAAAGGCGGGTTTTCCGGTTCATTTCAGAGGGGTTTCAGGCACCGGCAAAACTACTCTTGCCATGCATGTTGCAAGCAAGATAGGGAGACCGGTTGTTTTAATTCATGGAGATGAAGAGTTTACCACATCCAATCTTGTGGGTGGTGAATATGGATACAGGATGAGAAAGGTGGTTGACCGTTTTGTCTCAAGGGTCCTCAAGACAGAGGAAGACATGGTCAAGAGATGGGTTGATAACCGCCTCACTGTGGCATGCAAGTACGGGTTTACCCTTATCTATGACGAGTTTACGCGATCACGTCCGGAGGCAAATAACATCCTCCTGTCTATTCTGCAGGAACGGATTATGGATTTGCCGGCAGGAAGAGGGGTGGAAGGGCCATATCTGAAGGTACACCCCGATTTTACCGCACTGTTTACCAGCAATCCCGAGGAGTATGCCGGAGTGCACAGAAGTCAGGACGCCCTGAGAGACAGAATGGTAACGATGGATTTAGACCACTTTGACCATGAAACAGAAGTTGCCATTACCCATGCAAAATCGAGACTTCCTAAAAAAGATGTAGAAATGATAGTAAGGATCGTCCGGGGCTTAAGAGAATCGGGCAAGTGCGAATTTGCGCCGACCATTCGCGCCTGCATTATGATTGCAAGGGCCGCAAAGATCCAGAATTTATCACCTTCCCGTTCGAACGGGATGTTCAGCCGGATGTGTCAGGACGTATTGTCGTCTGTTACAAGCAGGGTAGGCTCAAAAACAAATCAAAACAGGGTGAAGGAGATAGTGGAAGGTTTAGTAACAACACACAGTAACTGACAATGCAGAATATTGTGTTAAGCGGGAGGTTATATACATGAAAGCGCTACAAGAGATTGCAACAATCAGGAACTTAAGAAGCATGCATTCCATTGGTGCACGGTCTATCCCGAAGGCTCAAAGGTCTCCCTATCTTGACCTGTATACTCTGAAGAAAGAGAAAGACAGGCTGGAGAAAGAAACTTCCCTGCTGGAAAAGAAAAGGAAAATAACAGGTCGCTTATTGAGTGATGTAAATAAGTTGATTGTGGGATTACAGGAAGAGGTACGGAGAGAAAGAGAGATAAAGACCATTAAGCATACAAAGGCAGACCCTTTAAAGACAATGCCGATCAGGTATTAATAAAGGGGAAATGTGAAAGGCGAAAAGTAAAAGGTGGAAGGAAATCGTGAAGCGGGAAAATACCGTGATACGAGTTACCAATTACGAAGATAGGAAGGAGTAAAAATTATGGCAGGGGAAAAGAAGGGCAGTAAAAAAAGTGGTGATACAATCAACATCGATTTCGGGATTGGAGACCTGGGACTGGGAGGACTATTCAAGGGCATTGAAAAACTGGTGGACCTTGCATCTGAACTGGAAAAGGCAGGCGGCGAGATAAAGAAAGAAGGCGAGATAGATTTCAGTAACCTGAAAGACGGTATGAAGGGCGTATTCGGTTTCTCTGTGAAAACGGCAGTGGGGGGAAGACCTGTTGTTGAACATTTCGGCAACATCAAAAAAACGCCTCGTGGCGCAAAAGTCGAGGAAGAAAGGGAACCGATAACCGATATCTTTGATGAAAAAGATGAGATCCGGATATATGCGGAAATGCCGGGCGTGAATGAGAACGATATAAAGATTGACCTTAAGGGGGATATACTCAACATTTCTGCAAAAAGCGGAGACAGGAAATACCTTAAGGAGGTTCTGCTGCCGGCTAAGGGAAAGGACAAGGCGTTCACCTCTTCTTTTAAAAATGGCATCCTGGAGATTAAGATAAAGAAATGATGGGGATTCTTGATGGGATTGACCGGACTAAGCGATGCCCCTTTGAAACTGATTCTCTTTGGCGGCAAGGGAGGTGTTGGAAAAACAACCTGCGCTGCAAGTGCCGGTCTGTATTTATCAGAAATATTCAAAACATTAATTATCTCTACTGACCCGGCCCATTCTCTTTCTGACAGCCTGGGACAAAAGATTGGCGATGGAGTTGAAGATATTAAAAGCGTAAAAAACCTCAGTGCGATCGAAATAAGCGCAAAAAAAGCCTTCTCAGCCTTCAAGGCAAAATATGAAAAAGAAATTAAAAAAATTATCGATACCTCTACCTATTTAGATCCCGAAGATGTCGAATCGGCATTTGCCCTTCCAATCCCCGGCATAGATGAAGTCATGGGGCTAAAAATAATAACGGACCTGATAGAAGAAGGGAGATTCGATAAGTTTATTGTCGATACAGCGCCCACAGGCCATGCATTAAGGCTTTTAACACTGCCGGACATGCTGGATGACTGGATCAAGGTCATGGCAAAGATGCGATGGAAATACCGCTATGTGGCAACGACCTTCGGCGGGAAATACAGGCCCGATGAAGGTGATGATTTTCTTGTGGAAATGAAAAAGACCGTCACCAGGATACACAGTCTCTTCAAAGACAGTAAGCGATGCGAATTCGTTGTTGTTACAATCCCGGAGGACATGGCTGTTCGGGAAACGGAGAGAATGATAGGCTACCTGAATGCATACGGGATAAAGGTGAAACAATTAGTGATTAATAATGTGGTGCCGCAGAACGACCATTGTAAATTCTGCAGAGAGAAAAGGAAGGGACAGGAAACATATATCGATTACCTGAGAAAACATATGGACAATATCCGGATTACAGTTACCCCCCTGTGTCCGAGAGAAGTGAAGGGCATTGATGCGCTGGGTAACTTTAAGGAGTCGTTGTTTCAATAAAATGGAGAAATAAAGATGTCTCAAGGCCCCCTCAACACAACCCACTTCAAATCCTCGCCGGTCTCCCCAAAATCGGGGAGGCCTCCAGGCGAGGGAAAACAGCCCTTCAAAACATTTAAAAAAACATCGGAGAGACAATGAAAGAGAAAAATAAAGAGGCAATTATGGCCCTTAAGGTGAAAGAGGCATTACCAAGGGACGTTGGGAGGGCCATTGTCCGGATTGACCCTGAAGATATGAAAGCGCTCGGATTAGACGTCGGCGATATTATCGAGATTGAAGGGAAAAGAAAAACACCCGTAAAGCTCATGCCCTGTTATGTTGAAGAGAGGGGGAAGAAACTCATACAGATGGACGGCATAACGAGAGAAAATGCAAAGGTTGGCATAGACGAGAAGGTGAAGATTCGGAAGGTAAACCACAAACCGGCAGCGAGAGTCACAGTCTCCCCCTTGACGCTTTCGAGCCTGTCTCAAAAAGACAGGGATGTCAGGTATATCGGTACGCTTATCGAAGGGTTGCCGGTAATCACAGGGGACAGGGTAAGGGTTACTCTTTTCGGTTCCCGGTCAAGCGATTTCAAGGTTTTGAGCACGAACCCCGATGGCGTGGTAGTAATAAACCCGGGAACACAGATACAAATAGAATCGAGAGAGGCAGGAGAGCAGAAGACTACAAAGATTTCCTATGAAGACATCGGGGGACTGGGGCATCAGATTCAAAGAATCAGGGAGATGATTGAACTGCCCCTGAAATACCCGCAGATATTTGAGAGACTCGGGATTGACCCGCCCAAGGGCGTACTGCTCTATGGGCCTCCCGGAACAGGAAAGACGTTGATCGCCCGGTCTGTGGCGAACGAGACCGAGGCCTACTTTACAAGTATCAGCGGGCCTGAAATCATGGGTAAGTTTTACGGGGAAAGCGAAGCGCGTCTAAGGGGCATATTTGATGATGCCCAGAAGCATGCCCCTTCAATAATCTTTATTGACGAGATCGATGCCATTGCACCGAAGAGGGAAGACATGGGCGGTGAGAAACAGGTTGAACGGCGTGTTGTCGCCCAACTCTTATCGCTTCTGGACGGATTGCAGTCGCGGGGACAGGTGATTGTCATCGGAGCGACAAATATTCCCAATACCCTTGACCCGGCCCTAAGAAGACCGGGAAGGTTTGACAGGGAGATTTCAATCCCCATCCCGGACAAAAACGGGAGATTGCATATACTGCAGATTCATACGAGGGGCATGCCTTTATCAGGGGAAACTCATCAGGGAAGTGGTGCAACATCCAACGGGGTCGATCTGGAAAAGTTGGCCGAGATCAGCCACGGTTTTGTGGGTGCAGATCTGGAGGCATTGGCAAGGGAAGCAGCCATGTCTGCGCTCCGGAAGATTTTACCTAAGATTGATTTTGAAGTGGATGAAATCCCTTATGAAACACTCCTGAAACTGGAAGTAACGATGGACGACTTCTTCGACGCCATGAAAGAGGTTGAGCCTTCTGCAATACGGGAGGTGTTCGTAGAGGTGCCTGATGTACGATGGGATGACGTAGGCGGTCTCGAGGACATTAAACAGGAATTAAAGGAGGCGGTAGAATGGCCCATAAAATATGCCGATGTCTTCAGAACTGCCAGTACCCAACCACCAAAAGGTATTCTCCTTCATGGACCACCCGGTACAGGGAAGACCCTGCTTGCAAAGGCGGTTGCGAGTGAGACAAAAGTCAACTTTATCTCCATAAAGGGGCCGAGTCTCATGTCAAAGTTTGTCGGTGAAAGCGAGAAGGGTGTTCGTGAGGTATTCAAAACGGCAAAACAGGCCTCACCGGCAATCATATTTTTTGATGAAATTGACGCCATCCTCCCGAGAAGGGGTTCGGGAATCGGGGAATCCGGCGTAACGGAACGGGTGGTGAGCCAATTTCTGGCCGAAATGGACGGCATTGAAGAACTTAAGGGAGTGGTAGTGCTGGCTGCCACCAACCGGCTCGACATGATTGACCCTGCGCTCCTGAGGGGTGGAAGGTTCGATCTTGTCATTGAGCTCCCTTTCCCTGACGAAGATGCACGTTTTTCCATATTTGAAATCCACACCCAAAACAAACCTCTCGGCAATGATGTGGACTTGCATGCATTAGCAAGGGAATCCGACAATCTGGCTGGATCGGATATAGAGTTTTTATGCCGGAAAGCCTCTATGCTGGCTATCAGGGAATTTATAAACCAGACTCCAAGGGCGAAACTTACTATAACAAAGAGGCATTTCGGAGAGGCGTTACAACTGGTACAAAAACAGAAGGCATCCATATATACGGGGCAGGATGACATATGAACAATACAGGTAAATACATATACGGCGTAATGAATACCGGATCCCATGCAGCGGGTTCCGGCCTGTTGACCTCAAACGGCATTTACACCGTACCCTATAGGGATGTCTCTGCGGTAGTGAGCGACAACGGAATAATCGATTATACAAACCTGCCAGGCGATGTGGCAGCACGGCACCTTATTCAGCATCAACTGGTGATTGAGAAGGTAATGCAGGAATGTACCATCATCCCTATGAGACTGGGGACGTATGTTCTCAATGAAGACGAGATTATGCAGGTCCTGACTAAGGGATACCGGATGTTTAAAGAGATTTTTAAAGAGGTTGAAGGCAGGATGGAGATTGATGTTATAGCTTCCTGGGTTGATCTGAATACGGTCATCAAAGAGGTATCCGGGAATGAAGAGGTAAGGGCATTGAAACAATCCCTTCTCAATAAGAAAGAAGGCGTAACAGTCGATGACCAGATAAAAATGGGTGTGCTCATTAAAGGTTATTTGAATAAGAAAAAAGATGAATACACCCATACCATAAAGGATTCATTAAAAGGCCTCTGCCGGGACATGAAAGAATATACAATGACGGACGATGTGACAATCATGAATGCTGCCTTTTTTATCGATAACGGTATCCGTATTCCTTTTGAAGAAAGGCTGGATGAGCTAAACAACGGTTTCAGCGGAAAGGTCCATTTCAAGTATATCGGGCCCCTTCCTCCTTACAACTTTTATGTCCTTGAAATAAAAAAGCTGCAATACGAAGAGATCGACCGAGCAAGAAAAAAGCTCGGCCTCAACGTATGTGCATCGAAAGATGACATCAAAAGGGCCTATAGAAGTTACGCATCCGTATATCATCCTGACAAACAATTTAATGCACAATCCGACGATACGCAAAGGGCAGAAGCAGAAATGGAATATGGCGAAATCACAAAGGCATACGGGCTGCTCTCTGAGTATTGCCAACATGAAAGCTGTTCTTTCGAAGAGGAAGACTTTGCCGGGAATTCAATAATCGTAAGGATAAAGGAACAATAATGGAGCATGAGGGTAAGTATATATACTGCATCATCAGCACACAGCAGGACAGAGATTTTGGTCCTATCGGCATCGGGGGCAGAGATGACAAGGTGGGCACTATCGGGGCCGATGACCTCGCAATGGTAATCAGCAGTCACCCGTTAATGAAACTCGTGGTCAACCGGGAAAATATCCTGGCCCATGAAAAGGTTATTGAAGAGGTGATGAAAGAATATACTGTTTTGCCGGTGAGGTTCTGTACGATTGCATCGAGTACTGATGAGATACGGAGCCTTCTGTTCAAAAGGTACAGGGAATTCAAGAATCTTCTGAGGGACGTGGATCACAAGGTTGAGCTTGGCGTTAAGGGGTTGTGGAAAGATATGGACAGTATCTTTAAGGAGATCGCAGAGGAGAACAAAGAGATCATAAAAATAAAGAGAAGACTGAAAGGGGGAGCAGAACAAAAGGATATACAGGCAAGGGTACGGCTTGGCAAGCTCGTTGAGGCTGCTTTGAAGAACAAAAAGAATGGAGAAACCGAAAAGATTGTTGACGCCTTCAAGGTCCCAGCCTTTGATTGCAAGCTGAATAATACCCTTGGCGACGAGATGTTCATGAATGCCTCATTTTTAGTGAGCAAGGGAAGGGAAAAGGAATTTGACAACATTATGGAGGAGCTAAGCGAAACGCAAAAAGACAGGATAAAGTTTCTGTATGTAGGACCACTGCCTCCGTATAATTTTGTCAACATCACCATCTATCAGGAAGAGTGGGAGAAGTGAAGGCAGTGAACAGTGAAAGGTAAAATGTGAAAGGTGGAAGGTGAAAGGCAGTTTGAGGTTTAAAGTTCAACGTTGAACATAGAATGGCTTCTTTGCGGAGAGCGGAGGGTAAGATAAAGTGGCGGAAGAAGGAATATACATATACTGCATAATCGAGTCAAAGGAGCCCCATCATTTTGGCGCCATAGGCATCGGTGGAAGGGGCGACGATGTATACACCCTATCCTTTAAGGATCTCGGGGCTGTAGTGAGCAGATCGCCCGTCAGGAAATATCCTGTTGCCCGTGAGCATCTGATTCCCCATGAACAGGTCATCGAAGAGGTAATGAAAACCCATACGGTTTTGCCGGTCAGGTTTGCGACCATCGCTGAAGATGAGGAAAAGGTAAGACTGATATTGGAAAGAGAACATCACAGATTCGTCGAGCTGTTAAAAAATATGGAGGGCAAGAAGGAGCTCGGCTTGAAAATAATGTTCAAGGAAGACCTTGTGTATAAGGAAATTCTTGAAAAATACGATGATATAAAGGCTCTGAAAGAGAAGATCGCACTGCTGTCACCCGAAAAGTCTTATTATCAGCGGATGGAGATCGGCAGGATGGTTGAAGCTGCTCTCCGGAAGGAGAAAGAATCGCACAAGGAGGATGCATTAAGCAGGCTATCGCCCCTTTCAGAACAGGTTAAAACGAACAATACGTATGGTGACCTGATGATCGTTAACGCCGCTTTTCTGGTGACAAAAGAAAAGGAGAAAAAATTTGACATGGAAGTTCAGGGGCTTGCAGACAGGTTTGGCAGCAAAGTAAGGTTTAAATATGTGGGAACCCTGCCGCCGTTTAATTTTGTTAATCTGGTGATCAGTATGGAGGCCATGTAATCGTCAAGGATCGAAGATGTTTATTATAGATGACATAGTCCTTTCGCCATTAAAAGGTCTCATCTGGCTGAGCGAGAGGATTAACGATGTGGTTCAGAGAGAGACGTCGGATGAGGGGCTTGTAAAAGAGCAGCTCATGGAACTACAGTTACGCTTTGAACTGGATGAGATAGATGAAGAGACATATACAAGACAGGAAAGGGAACTTCTCAAACGGTTAAATGCAATCCACGGAGAGGAAGAGGAAAAATAGGAGGTATGACGCATGGCAAATATTGATGAGGCTACCCTGGCGATGAGCGGGTTTTTGAAAAGAACACTTTCGGTGGAAGACGCTAAGGTTATAAAAATAACAAAGATACCTGAAGGATGGGAAGGAGAGGTCGAGGTCTATGAAGAAAGTTCATTCATTAAATCTATCGGACTGCCGACAAAGGTGAAGGATCGCAATATCTATAAGATTAAGGTTGATGAAAATCTGGATGTTCAGTCATACGAAAGGATGAATGCAAAACAATCACAGGAATGAAAAAATGAATGGGTTATACCTTTACTGCATAAGAGAAAAAACCGAAGATGCTTCGGGATTCAGCACAAGGAGCATTGATGGAAAAAGAGATGTATTTACCATCATTCACCGCGAACTGGAGGCCGTTGTCAGCAGAGTTTCTTTATTAAGATTTACATCCGAAGAAATACAGAAGAAGGCTCTTGAGGACCTTAACTGGATCAAGGAAAAGGTTGTAATTCATGAAGACGTTATCGAAGAAGCCATGAGAGGGACTGACGGACTTGTGGATGTGATCCCCATGAGATTCGGCATCATTTTTAAGAACAAGACAGGACTGGAAGAAATCTTGAACAGGGACTATGAAAAGATGAAGAGGGTGCTGAATAAGATTCGGGGAAAACAGGAATGGAGTGTAAAGATATACCTCACGGATAGCGAAAGATTTGAGTTAGCGGTTAAAGAAAAAAGTGAAAAAATTCAATTGAAAGAGAAAGAAATGATCTCTATGCCTGACGGAATGGCCTATTTTATGGAAGAAGAATTGAAAGAGACTGTTTGCAATGAAGTAAACAAAGAACTGGACACCATGTTAGATAAACTCTTCGGAAAACTGGGGGAAGAGGCAGCAGAATCAGTAAAAACAAGAATTCTTGACAGGGAGATGACGGGTAAAACAGAAAGAATGGTCCTCAATGCAGCCTTTTTAATCAACACAGATAAGGTTGATTCATTTAAGAAGACCCTTGTGAACATAGACGAGGACCTTAAAGCAAAAGGAATCAACCTTGAATACAGCGGCCCCTGGCCTCCTTTTAATTTTACAAACGGAGGAGAAAAGGCATGTTGAACAAACGTGACAAGGTGACGCTGGTTGATGTGCTGGACAAAGTCCTGGAAAAGGGGGCGGTGATCAATGGCGATATGATGATAAGGGTAGCCGATGTAGACCTTGTGTTTCTGGGGTTGAGGCTTATCCTCACCTCGGTTTCCAGGGCTGAAGAGCTATCCGGGAGAAGCCCCGGCAACCCTGAAAGGGAATTGACCGAAGAAGACAGGGCTTATATCGAAAAATTGCAGAAAGAGATAAAAAAGGCTGAAGAAAATATCCCCAGGCTTATTAATGCGGACAGCCCGAGGGAAACGGAACAGGGTCTGGCGAAGCTCATTTTATCCATTGTCGAGTTGATAAGAAAGCTTATGGAGAAGGAGGCATTCAGGCGGGTAAAGAAGGGAACGCTTTCTCCGGTAGAGATTCAAAAGCTCGGATTAAGCCTGAAGGCGGTAAAGAAGAAGATGCAGGAAATCCAGGCGATCTTTGGCATTGAAGATAAAGATATGAACCTGAATCTCGGCCCGTTGGGAGATTTACTATAAAGGAGAGCATTATGGCAGAACAGCAGATGATGCATGCAACACAGGCTACCAACCTTGCCGATATACTGGAGAGGGTACTGGACAAAGGGATTGTTATTGCGGGAGATATCCAGATACGGATTGCCGACATTGAACTTTTAACCATTAAGATAAGACTGCTCATCGCATCCGTTGATAAGGCGATGGAGATGGGGATCAACTGGTGGCAGCAGGACTCATATCTATCCGATGGCAAAAAGGCAAAGGCTATTGAGGACGAGGCAAAAGAATTGAAAAAGAGGATTAAGCGATTGGAAGAGAAGGTAAAGTGAAGCTGAATATAGAATTTCGAATATAGAATTTCGAATTTAAAGCGATATTCGATGTCCGACATTCGAATTAAGGCTGTGAGCTTGAATTATTATGATACGAACACTACTATACGTTCCTGTTATCCATACAGAGGCGGATCTCGGTTCCGTGGGCGAGGATATTGCAAAAAGAGGGCTCAGGGAATTCGGGGAAACACTCTGGAAAAGGCACCAGGAAACTGTCCTTGGCTTCTGGGATGCTATAGCCGGCTATTTTGATTCCATTGAGGTGTCAGGATTCAAAATATTCCAGGACGGCATGGCGGCTGATGGAGAATTAGGGATGACAATAGTACGGGAGGCCGTTAAAACAGGCAGCCGGAATTATCAGATTGTCTCGGAACTTATCCGGAAAGGCGCTATCCTTGTAATGACAGAAGATATTAACCTTGTCAAGGAGGAACGTGATTGGATTCTCAGGATAACACATGCGAAGAACAGGGCGCAAAAGCTTGATGCAGCCATGAAGTATAAGCTCGCTAAAAACAATCTTTTAGATAAAAGGGATAAGTTTATTGCGAAACAGATAAACGATACGCTTCAGGAAGGGGAAAACGGCATCCTGTTTATCGGTGCATTTCATAATGTCAGGAAGTGGTTTCAAAAAGACATTACCGTTGAGGAGATTAAGGACATAAGCAAGGTTAAGGAGTATCAGACACTCCTGCCGTTTTACCGCAGCAATAAGGAAAAGGTTGAAAAGCTGAGGGCGTATCTGACGGACAGGTGTTTCGACCACGTTAGACTGCAAGAAAGGTGATCTGATGCTTGCGCATAACGTATTTTACATGAAGTGAAGGCCATTATTCGTGAAGACGTGAAGCGGGCAAGGCCGTGAATAGTGAATGGTGAATAGTAAAAAAGGCAGTAAACGGCGAAGCGGGTAAGACCGTGATTCGTGAATCGTGATTAGTTAAAACAATTACGAATTACCAATTACGAGTCACGAGGTTTTTAATAGACTTCATCGTGGGTACCGATGTCTATGAGGTGAACAGTGTCAGAGGTTAATTTAAAGATGATACATAAATCGGGTGTTAATAAACAGGCATATTTCTCTTGCTACTCTCCTTTAAGTTTGTGTGTCTCTAATGATGGGTTAAAGGGATTATTCTGTAACTGTTTCAATACCTTTGTTAATCTTGCATCAATGATTGATGAATTTTTAACAAGCTTTTTTGACAGCCTTAGGAAATGTTTCTCGAAAACAAGTTTCGGCAAGCTATTCTTCCCAATTTCTGATTGCTTCCATTGCTTTTTCTGCGGATTCAAACTCAAGGGTATCGGAGCTTTTTTCGATTTCAAGAACTCTCTTAACAAACATTTTATGTTTTTTTTCTTTCGCGATAAGAAAACTTATATAGTCTCTTACCTCTTGAATCCGCTTTGCAGGAAGTTTAGGAAGCATTTCATGGATATCGGATATTACAGCAGTCTTCATAATTATAATAATAACGGATACATTGCATGGTGTCAATGATTTTAAAAGGTGAAATGTGATGAAGACAGTGAATGGTGAATAGGCTTTTAACTAATGACTATTCACGAATGACGAGATACGCTTCACGAGATACGGGCTTTAAGATACGCTTCACGAGATACGAGATACGCTATGATCGAGATAGAAGAAAAAAATGTCACACCAGGCGGAGTCGAAAGCGAGATGTCCGAGCTCGTTTCGTTTTCCCTTGATGACCGGCGGTTTGCTGTCCCACTCTCAACCGTGATGCGGGTTGAGAGGATCGTTGCCATAACGCCCCTTCCGAAGGTGCCGGATATCGTCGCGGGCATCATCAATGTCCATGGTCAGGTGATCCCCGTAGTTGATATCAGGGGCCGCTTCCTTATGACTGCGCGTCAATCGGAACTCAGCGACCAGCTTCTCATTATCAAAACCGTACGCAGGACTATCGCGTTTACCGTGGATAATGTGGATGACGTCATCGATGTGCCGCAGGATCAATGCACGGATGGAGGATCGGTGCTCCCCGGCATGGAATATGTGAAGGGAGTGGTCAAACTCGAAGACGGGATGATCCTTATCCATGACCCCGATACATTCCTTTCGCTCGAAGAAGAACACACACTCGATGAAGCGATCAAAGAGGGGCAGACCCAATGAGCACCCTTTCCAACGACACGCTTTTTCAGCTCGCCGACTATTTGGAGCATTACATGGGACTTTCCTACCCCAGGCAGAAGTGGGCCGACTTGGAAAGAAAAATAATGAAATCCCTCGCCGATTTAAATTTCAACGATAACGACGCATTTGCAGACTGGCTTCTTTCTTCGTCGCCGCCCACAAAGAACCAGATTGAAATACTGGCCAGTTATCTCACTATCGGAGAAACCTATTTTTTCAGAGAGAAACGCGTATTTGAGGTTCTTGAGGAGCGAGTTATTCCGGAACTGATTAACGCCCGTCGAAGGACAGGAAAGAGTCTCAGATTCTGGAGCGCCGGGTGTTGCACCGGCGAGGAACCATATTCCATTGCCATATTACTCCACAAAATGTTCCCTGATCTGAAGGCCTGGAATATTTCGATCCTGGCTACGGACATCAACCCCTGTTTTCTTCATAAAGCGTCGGAGGGGTTGTACGGCAAGTGGTCATTTCGAGACTGCCCCCAATGGGTGCAGGAAAAATATTTCCAAAGGTCGAGGAAAGACCAGTTTGAGATTTTGCCTGAGATCAGGGATATGGTGACCTTTTCCTATCTCAATCTGGTTGAAGATTCATATCCCTCACTTTCGAATCAGACCAATGCCATGGATGTCATCTTCTGTCGTAATGTGCTTATGTATTTTGCCGAAACGTCGGCGAAGAAAGTAGTTCACAATTTGTCCCGTTCCCTTGTGGATGAAGGTTGGATGGTTATCAATCCGGTTGAAAGTTCCTATATCCCATCGCCGCCATTTACAGCCGTGCGTTTTTCAGACGCTATTCTCTACAAGAAAGACGGAAGCCACCGGGAGGCAAAAGATATTCACCACGCAATTCCTTCCCTTGCACATGAAGAGGCCCAGGCGCCTGTTAAGCTATGCGTTGATTCTGCAATGAAACGAGATATGGTTCCGATGCGCGAAACGAAGATAGTGAAGCGGTCGAAAGCTGAAGAAAAGGAAGCGGAAAAGGCACCGCCGCCGTATGTAAAGGCACAAGCGCTTTATGAACAAGGTCGCTATGGAGAAGCAATACCGGAACTTCTGGAACTGGTTTCGGATCATGAGGATATGGCGATGGTCCTGTCGTTGCTCGCACGCGCTTATGCCAACCAGGGCGAACTCATGGAGGCGCGCAGATGGTGTGAAAAAGCCATCGCCTCGGATAAGCTCGTTTCCGGGTTGCATTATCTGCGTGCCACAATCCTCCAGGAACAGGGGGCTACGGGAGAAGCGGTCGCATCTTTGAAACGGGCGCTCTATCTCGATCCGGATTTTATACTGGCCCACTTTGCAATGGGTATCCTCAAGGGCAGGCTGGAGAAACCAAAAGAGGTGGAAAAACATTTTAAGAATGTGCTTATGCTGCTTCAGAAATGTCGGCAAGATGAAACATTACCTGAATCAGACGGGATTACTGCCGGGAGACTTGGAGAGATTGTAGGATTAATCAGCCGGGAAAAGGGATTGACATGCCTGAAATAGCAGAAACAGACAAAGCAGCGCGTAGTATAGACTGGCGGCAGGTACATAGCCGCGTTGAAACCGCTCGGCTTGCCATGGAACAAGGTTGTGCAAAGACCCAAGAGGAGAAGATTAAGATCCTTAAAGAGAGAGCCAGGACTCTGTCACAAGAACGGGAAGAGAAGGAAACCGATACCGGATATATCGATGTTGTGGCATTTAGCCTGGCATATGAAGAATACGCCATTGAATCGTTCTATGTCCGTGAAGTCTACCCGATGAAAGAATTAACACCGGTACCTGGCACGCCTCCGTTTGTCTTGGGCATCATCAACGTGCGCGGTCAGATTCTGTCGGTCATCGACATCAAGAAGTTTTTCGACCTTCCGGAAAAAGGTTTGACGGATCTCAATAAGGTTATCATCATTCGTGATGATTCAATGGAATTTGGCATCCTTGCCGATGTCGTGCTAGGCACGCGCCATATCATGCTCAGCGAAATTCAACAGTCGCTTCCGGGTTTTACCGGCATTCGCGCACAATATCTCAAGGGAGTTACGAGAGGGCGAGCGGCCGTTCTGGACGCAGGAAAACTGTTGTCCGACAAAAATATTATCGTGCATGAAGATGCCGGTTAAAAGATTTCATCTTTTCAAAGGAGGAATCTGTGATGTTACAAAGCATGAAAATTGGGCAGCGTCTTGGATTGGGCTTCGGTCTTATACTTGTTCTTATGATTGCCGTAATCGCGGCCAGTTTGAACAGCATAAATATCAGCCATGAAAATCTTAATCGTATTGTGAGGGTTAATAATATCCGTCTTCTTATGGCAAACAATATGGTTGACGATGTGAGAGAAGTGTCTATCGCCCTCCGCACAGTCCTGTTACTGAAAGAAACCGGAAAGGCACGGGAAATAAAAAACAAGATTGATAAATCCAGGAAAAAATATGATACCGATTTTGAAAAACTCCAGGAATTAACCGCAAAGGACGATACAGAGACATGGGATATAATCTCCAAAATCAAGGCTTCTCAGGATGCATCAAGACAACTAAACAATAAGGTGCTTGATCTGGCCATGGCAGGCAAGCATGCTGAAGCCCTGGATTTGATGATTAAGAAGGCCGGCCCCGCAGTGGGGCAATGGATAGAACATGCAGACAATCTTATAAGACGTAATGAAGAGCGCAACAGCATGCGTTACGATCAGACGGAAAAAGACCAAGCCATTGCGCGCATGACTCTGCTCATCTTTGGGGTAGTAGGCGTAGCGCTGTCTGTGGCAGTAGCCATCATTCTGACCTTAAGTATCACCAGACCTTTAAAGGTTGCGACGAATATGGTTCTTTCAAGAGATCTGACCGCAGATATTTCTGCTTATAAAAAGGGGGAAGGGGAATTAGGCCTTATGATAAACTCCTTCAGCAAAGATATTTCCGAACGGATGAAGATGGAGCAAGAGATACGGGATGCATCGCTCTATACCCGAAACCTGATCGAAGCAAGCCTTGACCCTTTGATTACAATCAGCCCTGATGGAAAGATAACAGATGTGAATAAGACTACCGAGGAGGTAACCGGTGTTTCACGCGAGGGCCTGATCGGCAGTGATTTCTCTGACTACTTTACGGAACCGGAAAAGGCGAGAGAGGTGTATAAGCAGGTTTTTTCACAGGGTATCGTCAAAGACTATCTCCTTACTATCCGCCACAGCTCGGGCCGCACCATAGATGTGCTCTACAATGCCAGCATATACAAGAACGAGGCTGGAGAGGTGCAGGGTGTATTTGCTGCCGCCCGTGACATCACCAAGTTGGCCAATCTGTTACAAGAAATAAAAGAAACAGTCCGCGTCCTGGCTACCTCTTCCAGCGAAATTACGGCAACGGTCGCAGAACTCGCATCTACCGCTGCCCAGGCGGCTACAGCAGTGAACGAGACAACAACGACTGTGGAGGAGGTGAAGCAGACGGCAGTGCTTTCAAGCCAAAAGGCCAGGTCTGTTTCCGACAGTGCCCAGAAAACGTTTCAGGTATCGCAGGATGGAAAAAAATCCCTGGAACAGACCGTCGAAAGCATGAACTATATTCGGGGGCAGATGGAATCCATTGCCGAAACGGTTGTCAGGCTGAGCGAGCAGAGCCATGCGATCGGCGAAACGGTGGCCACTGTCAACGATATTGCCGAACAGTCAAATCTCCTTGCAGTCAACGCCGCCATCGAGGCGGCTAAAGCCGGCGAGCAGGGTAAAGGTTTTGTTGTGGTGGCACAGGAAATAAAGAGCCTGGCAGAGCAATCCAAGCGGGCTACGGCACAGGTCAGAACCATATTGAGCGACGTGCAAAAAGGTATAAATTCTACGGTCATTGTAACGGAACAGGGAAGCAAGGCTGTAGAAGCAGGTGTGAAACAGGCGGCCACATCCGGAGAAGCCATCATGATGCTGGCGGACAGTATTACCGAGGCGGTGAAGGCATCAACTCAAATTGCAGCATCGAGCCAGCAACAGCTGGCGGGGATGGATCAGGTGGTCCTGGCGATGGAAAGCATCAACCAGGCGAGCGTGCAGAATGTGGCCGGCACCCGGCAGGTTGAGGCGGCAGCGCAGAACCTGCAGGAACTGGGGCAGAAACTCAAACAACTCCTGGAAAGGCATGAGACGTAGAACAGGGACCGGAGATGAACACATAAGCAAACCAAACTAAAAAGGAGGGTACGGATGAAAAAGTCTAAATTGGGTGTGTTATGGAGCATACTCCTGGGAGGGGTTCTCCCCCTCATTTTAGCCTTTATTTTGAGGTACTTGATACCTGATTGGAAATGGCTTAATGAGCCTTTTCATTCAGCCCTCGAGGCCTTAGGATTATTTGCCGGCCTGTCTCTCGCGATCCTTCTCATGTTTCAAGAAGAACGGCAGAAAGACATCTCTCATTATATCTGGATATCATCAGCGTTGGTTGGTCTGGGCATTCTGGATGGCTTCCATGCGTCCGTCAGATCAGGCAATAACTTTGTCTGGCTGCACAGCATGGCAATACTGATTGGTGGTTTTTTGTTCAGCATGGCCTGGATACCTCTAAGAAGCGCAAAATCGAGGATCGCAAGAGGTATTCCTGCTTTTACGGCTACGGTGACTATTATCATCGGGATACTATCGCTTGTCCTTGTGGAGAAGCTGCCCCCGATGATTGTGGAGGGAAATTTTACCCTGACCGCCTCAGTCGTCAACGTTCTTGGGGGGATCTTTTTTATAGTGGCGGCGATATTCTTTCTTGTCCGTTATTGGACCAACGGGGAAGCGGAAGAAATCCTGTTTGCCTTCTTTTGTTTTTTGAATGCTTCGGCAGGGCTGTTATTCCCATTCGGGCATCCGTGGGGTTCTGAATGGTGGCTCTGGCATCTGTTGCGTCTGATCGCTTACTTTGTTGTGCTCGGATACATCTTTTCTGTTTTCAGAGATTTGACCGAACGTCAGCGGATTGCTGATGAACTGAGCAATTTATTACGGGAGGTGAAAGATGCGGTTAGCGTCCTGGCTACCTCTTCCAGCGAAATTACGGCAACGGTCGCAGAACTCGCATCTACCGCTGCCCAGGCGGCTACAGCAGTGAACGAGACAACAACGACTGTGGAGGAGGTGAAGCAGACGGCAGTGCTTTCAAGCCAAAAGGCCAGGTCTGTTTCCGACAGTGCCCAGAAAACGTTTCAGGTATCGCAGGATGGAAAAAAATCCCTGGAACAGACCGTCGAAAGCATGAACTATATTCGGGGGCAGATGGAATCCATTGCCGAAACGGTTGTCAGGCTGAGCGAGCAGAGCCATGCGATCGGCGAAACGGTGGCCACTGTCAACGATATTGCCGAACAGTCAAATCTCCTTGCAGTCAACGCCGCCATCGAGGCGGCTAAAGCCGGCGAGCAGGGTAAAGGTTTTGTTGTGGTGGCACAGGAAATAAAGAGCCTGGCAGAGCAATCCAAGCGGGCTACGGCACAGGTCAGAACCATATTGAGCGACGTGCAAAAAGGTATAAATTCTACGGTCATTGTAACGGAACAGGGAAGCAAGGCTGTAGAAGCAGGTGTGAAACAGGCGGCCACATCCGGAGAAGCCATCATGATGCTGGCGGACAGTATTACCGAGGCGGTGAAGGCATCAACTCAAATTGCAGCATCGAGCCAGCAACAGCTGGCGGGGATGGATCAGGTGGTCCTGGCGATGGAAAGCATCAACCAGGCGAGCGTGCAGAATGTGGCCGGCACCCGGCAGGTTGAGGCGGCAGCGCAGAACCTGCAGGAACTGGGGCAGAAACTCAAACAACTCCTGGAAAGGCATGAGACGTAGAACAGGGACCGGAGATCAGGGGTCAGGTAACGAGAGGGCTGGACAATGAAAGATGACTTTCTGAAAAAATTGCTGGCAACCTTTAAAATCGAGGCCGATGAACACATAAGTGCCATGTCTTCCCTTCTCGTTGAGGTGGAGAAAACGTCTGATGCACAAAGGCGGGCGAAGGCCATCGAGAATATCTTCCGCGAGGCGCACAGCCTGAAGGGCGCAGCCCGATCTGTCAACGTTACGGAGATCGAGATGATCTGCCAGTCCCTGGAGAGCGTCTTTGCTGCCATGAAGCGTAACGAAATTACATTGTCTGCGGAATTGTTTGACCTGCTCCATGAGACGGTTGACGGTCTGCGTCGGTTTCTTTCCGCCGGTGAGGCGGAACGCACGGCCGACGAGAAATCAAAGGAAGCAGAGTTGATCGGGAAACTTGAAGAGGCAGCCAAGGGGACGGGGATCGGGGATTGGGGGGCAGGGATCAAGGACCAAGGAGTGGTAGGTGGGAAACAAGAGGCAAGACAGGAGGTTGGTTACACGAAGCCGGTTGCAACGGAGACGGTACGGATATCCACGACAAAGCTGGATACCCTGTTGCTTCAGGCTGAAGAGTTACTTTTGGTGAAACTGGCAACGAGTCAGCGTACCGCCGACCTCGCAGATATAAACGCCACTTTGGATCTATGGAAAAAAGAATGGACGAAAATCTACCCGGACATGCGAATGGTCCGTAGATTACTTGAGAAGAATGGTGAACAAAAACAAGGGAAAAACAACGGGCAGCTTAAAAGATTACTGGGATTCCTTGAATGGAATGATAGCTATATCAAATCCCTGGAAGGTAAGCTCGGCACCCTGGCAAAGTCAATTGAGTATGACAATCGTTCTCATGGACGAATGGTGGACGATCTACTTGATGGTATGAAGCGTGCATCGATGCTCCCTTTTTCATCACTGCTCGAGATCTTTCCGAAGCTGGTGCGCGATCTTTCGCGGGAGCAAGGGAAAAATATTGAACTGGTTATTCGAGGGAGAGAGGTCGAAATAGACAGACGCATTCTGGAAGAGATGAAGGATCCTCTTATTCATATGGTGAGAAATTGCATCGACCATGGGATAGAGAAGCCGGACGAACGGATCGGGAAAAAAAAGCCGGCTCACGGAACCATTGTCATCGCCATTTCACCGAAGGATAGCAGCAACATTGAGATGGCCATTTCTGATGATGGCGCGGGTGTCGATGTTGCCAGAGTTCGGGAGGCTGCGCTTAAACACGGTGTTATTTCCATTGAGGAAGCAGGGAAGTTAAGCGAACCGCAGACAATGTCGCTGATCTACTGCTCGGGAATATCCACCAGTCCTATTGTCACCGACATCTCCGGGAGAGGTCTTGGTCTTGCCATTGTCCGCGAGCGTGCGGAAAGATTGGGGGGCGCCATTTCTCTGGATACACGTTCTGATGCGGGTGCCACGTTTCGGATAACGCTGCCAATGACCCTGGCCACATTTCGCGGGGTTCTGGTTCGGGAAAATGATCACCTGTTCATAATACCTACGACAAGTGTGGACATGGTAATCAAGATGAACCGTGAAGAGATCAAAACAGTGGAAAACCGGGAGACGATTCTGTTTAACGGGCAGACTATTTTGCTGGTAAAGCTCAGTAATGTTTTGGGGATGCCCCGGAAGATTGCTGCAGGCGATGCCGCCGGCGCGCACAGCGGACATGTCTTGACCGCGGTAATCCTGGCTTCTGCGGAGAAGCGAATTGCTTTTACGGTGGATGAAGTGGTTAACGAGCAGGAAGTATTGGTGAAAAGCCTCTGCAAACAACTTTCCCGCGTGCGCAACATCGCTGGTGCTACGATCCTGGGGTCTGGTAAAACGGTGCTCATTCTAAACATCCCTGATTTATTGGAAACTGCAATCAAAGTTGGAGCTGTTCCTGCCATGGTTACTGGGGTGACGGAAGAGGTTGAACTGGAAGAAAAAACTATTCTGGTGGTTGAGGATTCCATTACCGCCCGGACCTTGTTGAAAAATATTCTGGAATCAGCCGGATACAATGTCAGGACGGCTGTGGATGGCATCGACGGATTTACCACCTTGAAGGAGGGTGCATTTGATCTGGTGGTTTCGGACGTGGATATGCCGAGGATGAATGGATTCGATCTCACCGCTAAAATCCGCTCCGATAAGAAACTTTCGGAACTGCCGGTTGTACTGGTGACCGCGCTTCAATCGCGTGAGGACAGGGAACGTGGCATCGATGTTGGCGCAAACGCCTATATTGTAAAGAGCAGTTTTGATCAAAGCAATCTGTTGGAAGTGATTAAAAGACTGATATAAGAGTTGAAAGTTGAAGCAGGAGTTATAAATGATAAAGGTTCTCATCGTTGAAGATTCACAGGTCGTTCGGGACTTTTTGACTTACATCCTTTCTTCTGATCCCGATATTCAGGTTGTAGGAACGGCAAGCAACGGCGAAGAAGCCGTTAAGGGGGTCGGAGATAAAAGACCTGACATCGTGACGATGGACATAAACATGCCAAAGATGGACGGATACGAGGCAACGAGAATCATCATGGAAACTACACCCACACCAATCGTGGTTGTAAGCGCGAGTTGGGACCCCAATGAGGTGAAAAAGACCTTCATGACAATGGAGGCCGGTGCCCTTGCAGCCGTTAGAAAGCCTGTTGGTGTTATGCATCCGGACCATAAAGACCAGGTGAAAGAACTCATCCAGATGGTAAAACTTATGTCGGAAGTTAAGGTGGTCAGACGGCGGCCGCAAGTAACATTAAAAAAATACATCCCCGTCATTTCACCGGTCAGTGAACCGGCGCACACGATAACAGATATAAAAGCCGTTGCCATAGGAGCCTCAACAGGCGGACCGCCAGTGGTAGAAGCGATTTTGTCTCGATTGCCGAAAGACTTTCGCGCTCCCCTTTTTATTGTCCAGCATATTGCACCGGGATTTGTTCAGGGTTTTGCGGATTGGTTGTCGAATTCTTGCAGCTTCCATGTAAAAGTTGCCGAGCAAGGTGAATCACCTTTACCCGGGCATGCCTACGTTGCACCGGATGGATTTCATATGGAGGTAGATGCTGACAAGAGGATTATTCTGAACAATGGGGAACCCGAAAATGGTCTGCGCCCTTCCGTCTCACACCTCTTTCGTTCTGTAGCAAGGGTCTTCGGGGAACACGCGATCGGCATGCTGCTCACAGGCATGGGGAAGGACGGCGCGAGGGAACTTAAGATCATGAGAGAGAAAGGGGCTGTGACCATTGTCCAGGATGAGCAGACGAGTGTGATCTATGGTATGCCCGGAGAGGCGGTTGCCCTCGGCGCGGCCATGCATGTCCTTTCTCCGGAGGCAATTGCAATCTTGCTGAAAAGACTGGTAGGTGGCAAATGAAAGTAGCAGAACATACAGAGAAAGAAAAAGTGCACATTATTGTCGTTGAAGACAGCCTGACGCAGGCAGCAAGGCTCGAGCACCTGCTCTCTGGACACGG
Organism: Syntrophorhabdaceae bacterium; assembly: GCA_028713955.1. NCBI lineage: Bacteria > Pseudomonadati > Thermodesulfobacteriota > Syntrophorhabdia > Syntrophorhabdales > Syntrophorhabdaceae > Syntrophorhabdaceae bacterium. The sequence continues at coordinate 6,209 of JAQTNJ010000010.1, read as the reverse complement.
GTATGATGTGTCAATAGCAAAAGACGGTAAGGAAGCCCTTGAGTTGCTTAAGAACGAGAAGCCGGATCTCATCATCAGCGATATCATTATGCCGGTCATGGACGGATACGAATTGTGCCGCATCATCAAGGATGACATTACCCTCAGCACAATACCGGTCATACTCCTCACGAGTCTTTCCAATCCGGAAGAGGTCGTCAACGGTCTTAAATGCGGCGCCGACAACTTTATAACGAAGCCATACAAGGATAAATTCATCCTATCGCGTGTAGAGCATGTACTTGCCAACCGGGAATTCCTCCAATCGGCTGACTCTGAGCAAGGAATAGAGGTTTATTTTGCCGGAGACAGACACTACATTAAATCGGACCGTGTCCAGGCTATAAACCTGCTTCTCTCAACTTACGAGAACGCTATTGAAAAAAATTGTGAACTTGATGAAGTCAATAAAGAACTTTTTGCCTTACGTGATACACTGCAAAAGACGAATGCAGAATTGCTTCAATTGAATTTGGAGCTGGATCACCGGGTTACCGAGCGAACAGTGGAAATAGAGAGAAAAAGCGAAGAAATAAAGATTATATCCCAGCAGCTTTTGCAGGTGGAGAAGCTGGCGACAATGGGGGAACTGGCGGCGAGCATTGCCCATGAGCTGAACAATCCGCTTGCCATTGTCAGCCTTCGGCTCGAATCCTTGACGGCCCAAATATCCGGGGATGCCCCGTACCTGCGGGAACTGGAGATCATTGGACAGGAAGTTGAACGAATGGGCAAGCTCGTTGCCAACCTCCTGCTGTTCAGCCGCCGGGGGCAGCCGCAGACCTCTACGGTGGATATCTGTGAAGAGATAGAAAATACCCTCGAACTTGTTCATTACCACTTACGCAAATACAATGTAAAGATCATACGGGAGTTTGCGCCCGACGTGCCGAAAATCCATGCAGACCGTCAGCAATTGAGACAGTTGTTCCTGAACCTGTTCACGAATGCGAGCGACGCCATGCCCGAGGGTGGGACGCTTACGATCCGCACGTATACACAGGGGTCAGAGGGCAGGGATCAGGAAACAGGGGTCAGGGGTCAGGGGTCAGAGGTCAGGGACCAGGGATCAGAGAACAGAATTGAAAAATCTCAAATCTCAAATCTGAAATCTGAAATTGTCAGCCCCGATCCCAAAGGCAGAGCCTTTGTCGTTATTGAGATTGCCGATACGGGTATGGGCATACCGCCTGAGATTCTGCTCAGGATGATGGAAACATTTTTTACCACGAAACCGGAGGGGAAGGGCACGGGCCTGGGACTGGCAATCTGCAGACGTGTTGTTCGGGGCCACAAAGGAACGTTCGAGATTAAAAGCAGTTGCGAAATTCCAAGGGGCACAACAGTTCGTGTTGTCTTCCCGTCCTCATTGAACTCAGCCACCTCTGGCAGTCTTCGTGAGGAGAAATTAGATGAATAAGGAGCAGAAATCATGGCGGAAAAGACATCAAAATTCAATTTAGGCAGTATCCTGATAGTAGACGACGAGCAGGAGTTGATGACCGTTCTCTGCGAAACCCTGACAGGAAAGGGATACGAGACAACAGGCTTTACATCAGGCGAAAAGGCCCTCGAAGTCCTGAAGCACAAGGATTTTGACGTATTACTCACCGACCTTATGATGCCGGGAATGGATGGAATAACCCTTTTTAAGTCTGCCCTCGGGATAGACCGCAACATAATAAGTATTATCATGACAGGCCAGGGTACTGTGCAGACCGCCGTGGAAGCTATGCAATCGGGCGCCTTTGATTATATACTTAAACCTTTCAGGATAAATCTCCTGCTGCCGCTTATTACACGGGCAATGGAGGTGCGGCGGCTTAAGCTTGAAAATATCCAGTTGCAGGAAACAGTAGCGGTTCACGAACTGGCAACATTGGTTGCCTTCCCCTTCGATATCCGGACGATCCTTAATAAGCTTTTAGATGCTGCGCTCCAGCAGTGCCAGGCCGATGAGGCATCCATCATGCTTACCGCAGAAGACGACAAAAGCGAGCTCTACATTGCTATAGCCAAGGGGAAACATCTGGAGCAATTCATAGGGACACGGGTACCCATGGACGATAGCATCGCAGGCTGGGTTGCACGAAATCACCAGTTGGTTACACTCAACGGCAAGGTTGAGGATGCCCGTTTCAAGCCGGTTAACCCAAGGAAAGACATAAACAGCGCCGTATCAATGCCCATCATCGCGGGTGGCAATCTGCTCGGAGTATTAAATGTGAACACCACGCAGAGCCGGCGTGCCTTCACGCTGGGCCAGATAAAGGGCTTGAGCATCCTGATAAGTATTGTTGCGCCCGTGTTGGAGAGCTCCTGGTTATACGACAAGATACGTCAGGCAGAGGAGAAGTATCGCAGCATCTTCGAGAACTCCGTAGAAGGTATCTTCCAGACCACGCCTGAGGGCCTTTTCATCACAGCCAACCCCGCCCTTGCCCGGATGTATGGATATGACACACCGGAAGAGTTGATTGCCACAGTTAAATCTATAAAAGAAGAACTCTACGTCAGGCCGGAAGAGAGAGATCTATTCAGGAGCCTCTTGCATGAAAAAAACGTGGTAAACAATTTTGAGGCGGAACTGCGTCGGAAGGACGAAGCCACCTTCTGGGTTTCAATGAATGCACGGAAAATCAGTAACAAAGATGGGGAGATCCTATACTACGAAGGTACCATCGAAGATATAACAGAACGGAAAAAGGCCGAAGAAAGGATCATTACGGAAAGGCAGAAATTCCTATCCCTCGTTGACAACGCACCCTTCGGAATGATTATGATCGGTCAGGATGGAGACTTTCAGTACTTCAACGCTGCATTTGAAGAGATGTTCGGTTATACACCCTATGATGTTCCCAACGGCAAAACCTGGTCTCAGAAGGTGTATCCTGATCCTGCATACAGGCACTCCGTGGCTTCTGCATGGAAAGCAGATATAGAGAAATTAAAGGCAGGGGAGCAAATCTCGGAAACTTTTGAAGTAACGTGCAAAGATGGGTCAAGAAAGGTTGTCAAGTTCAGACCTGTACAAATGGCATCAGGTCAGTGTCTTGTGGCGTGCAACGACATCACGGGACTGATAAAGGCAGAAGATGCTCTCAAGCAGAGTATGGGTAAACTGGAAAGGGCGATGGGGGGAACGATAAGCGTTATGGCGCATGCCGTCGAGGTTCGTGACCCCTATACGGCAGGCCATCAGAGGAGGGTCACCGATCTTGCATTTGCGATAGGCAAAGCATTGAACCTCACTGAACACGAGATTGAGGGTTTAAGGATGGCAGGTCTCATTCATGACATCGGCAAATTATATGTCCCGGCAGAGATCCTGAGTAAACCGGGTAAGCTCTCTGAAATAGAGTTCGAGCTTGTCAAGACGCACGTAGAGGCGGGATATGACATACTTAAGGATGTAGAGTTCCCCTGGCCTGTTGCTGCCTTTGTGCGTCAGCATCATGAAAAGATCGATGGCTCCGGCTATCCCCAGGGCCTCAGGAATGGGCAGATCTTCCTTGAGGCAAAGATATTAACTGTTGCTGATGTTGTTGAAGCCATGGCCTCCCACCGTCCCTACCGTCCGAGCCTTGGGATAGATCTTGCCCTTGAAGAAATAGTAAAGAACAAGGGTATTCTCTATGATCCCGGTGCCGTTGATGCTTGTGTACGGCTATTCAGGGAGAAGGGATTTAAGTTTGAATAGATCGTTGTACATAAGGCACAGCACCAGGATTTCTTTTAGATCGGTATTGCGGACTATCGCATAAAGGGGATATGAATGGCAAAAATTATGATCGTCGATGACAATGAACCAATACGGTCGTTACTCATGGCATTATTAGACATACTGTTCCCTGATTGTGAGGTGCTGCAGGCGTCAAACGGTGAAGAGAGTATCGCTCTCGCACGGGCAACTGAGCCGGATGTAATCTTTATGGATATCAGCATGCCCGGGATGGACGGTATTGAGGCAACAAAACATATTAAGAGTTTTTTGCCATCTGCCAGGGTTGTCATGCTGACCGGGTTTGACGATATAAAACTGCGCAGAGATGCGGAATCGGCAGGGGCCTCGTACTATCTTTTAAAGCAGTTAATCCATAAAGAACTAAAGCCCTTATTGAAAAGATTACTTAAAAATGAGGACTTAGCAATATGATCGATCTCTCCAGACACTTGATGAACTGGATCAAAAAACCAAGGCTGTTTTTCTTGATCCAGTTACTGCTTTTTGTCACCATATTCGCCATGGCTTTTAATATTGAATATGTCCACGTTATGGATGCAATAAGGGATACGGGCAAATTAAACAACACTATTGCGAATCATATTGCGCATATGATGGAGGAGTATGACAAATCGATGATCGGGGTACTCCAGTCATACGCAACAAGACATTCATTCATTGATGCAGTGAGAAAGAAGGGTTTCGAGGCCGCAACAACACATCTTGCCGACATAAAAAAGAACAACCCTAAAATCGACTTGATCTTCATAACAGATCTTAACGGTGTCCTCTGGGTCAATTATCCCTATTTCCCCGGGACGATCAATAAAGACCTTTCGTATCGTGACTGGTACAAGGGCGTAAGTAACAGATGGCAACCCTACGTGTCGGGTGTTTTTCAATTAACTGCCGGCAAAAAAGGCACTGCCATTGTCTTTTCAGTCCCTGTTTTTGATGAGAAAGAGAACACAGTTGGTATACTGTCCGTTGCTCTCCGCACGGATGTTCTTGTGAATGATATACAGCCGCTTATACCTGATGAAGCGACAAAGATTACCATCATAGACCAGATGGGGAATATTATCTGCAGCAACAGGTTGTCTCATGAAAAAGATGTAGTAAAATATCCCTTTTCATTTTCAGGCGACGTGATCACCGCGAGTGCCCTTGTGAAGGCATTTATGTGGATTGTTGTGGTTGAAAAAGAGAAGGGCGCGACACTCGTTTCGCTTTCCTCCAATTTTATTCATACGGCTATTACCGCTTTCATCCTCTATCTGCTCATGGGTTTCGCAATGGTGTTTATGCGGAAGCGTGTCGTGTTGCAGCAAGCCTTTGCGCTCCTTGCCTCTGAGGAGAAGTTGATGGAAAGCGAAGAGAAATACCGCTCCATCTTTGAAAATATTACCGAGGGTATCTTCCAGACAACACCTGAAGGACATTTTATCAGTGTAAACCCTGCGATGGCACATATCCACGGATTCTCATCTCCGGAAGAGATGGTGGCGAGCATTACCAATGTTGGTGAACAACTCTACTTAAACCCTGAAGACAGGAAGAGGTATCGGGAAATCCTTGAAGGAAAGGGAAGGGTCAATGGCTTTGAGGCGCAGGTATACCGGAAAGACGGGAGCATCATATGGACATCAACCAACTCCCATGTCGTGAAGGATGCGACAGGCAAGGTGCTCCACTTCGAGGGGACTGTTGAGGAGATCACCGAGCGCAAACAGGTAGAAGAGAGGCTGAGAAAGAGCTTAGTCGGTACCATTCAGGTCATATCACTGATGTTGGAAACCAGGGATCCTTATACCGCAGGCCACCAGAAAAGGGTGTCAAGCCTTGCCCGCAGTATTGCACAGGAGATGGATCTTTCAAATGATACGATTGGAAACATCAGGATGGCAGGCACCATCCACGATATCGGGAAGTTGTCGGTACCCGCTGAGATATTAAGCAAGCCCACTAAACTCACAGATATAGAATACAGTCTTATCAAGGTTCACCCTCAGACAGGATACGATATATTGAAAGACGTTGAGTTGCCCTCTCCCATAGCCAAAATAGTGCTCCAGCACCATGAAAGGCTTGACGGCTCAGGATATCCCCAGGGATTGAAGGGAGAAGAGATCATACTGGAGGCGCGGATCATCGCGGTAGCCGATGTTGTTGAAGCTATTGCCTCCAACCGTCCTTACCGTCCTGCACGGGGCATAGACGCCGCCCTTGATGAGATCAGAAAAAACAGGGGCGTGCTCTATGACAATGCGGCAGTGGGCGCCTGTATAAAGGTATTCAAGGAAAAAGGATTCAGTTTTGAATAGGAGGACCGAGTGAAAAAACCCGGATGTATAAATGTGACTTTTTATAAAAGGAAGTATTAAAATGAATCCTCACTCTAATCGGTTTAATGAAATCTTTCTGAGAAAGCAGGACCTGTATTACA
>JAQTNJ010000009.1 GCA_028713955.1 Syntrophorhabdaceae bacterium | reverse complement strand
GAGCTACTACTGGAACTCAGGCATGTTTGCCTTTACCATCAAGGCTATAAAAGAAGAACTCCTCAGATTCGAGCCCGATATCGGCTAGATGGCTAATCTGGGGTTTGAAGAAATGAAGGGGTCATTCGGGAACATGCCGTCGATATCTGTTGACCATGCGGTTATGGAGAGGTCGCGAAACCTGACGGTTGTCCCGATGGGGCTTGCCTGGAACGATATAGGGTCATGGGATTCCATGTTCGAAGTGAGTTTCCCCGATGGTAATAAGGAGAAGGCCGATGACAAAGTCATTTTAATGGATTCCCAAAACACCATCGTTATAGGGAATGATCGGATAATTGTTACCCTGGGACTTGAAGACTGCATTGTTGTAGACACGGACGATGCTCTCCTTATCGCAAAAAAAGGCAGTGGACAAAAGGTAAAGAACGTCATGGAGAATCTTGTTTCTGCAGGCCGCAAGGAAGCCCTTGAACACAGCACCATCCAAAAGCCATGGGGAAGCTTTACCACTCTTCATGAAGAAAAGGGTTTTAAGGTAAAGAAAATATCGATTAACCCCGGCGCGAAATTGAGTCTTCAGCTTCATAAACACCGTGCAGAACATTGGATTGTAGTCAAGGGAAGGGCAAAAATCACCGTCGACGGTATTGTGGATTTGTATAAAGAGAACGATAGTGTTTACATACCCGTATCCGCTAGGCACAGGGCAGAAAATTGTGAATCTACGCTCCTCGAAATAATAGAAGTTCAGTGTGGTGAATATCTTGAAGAGGATGATGTAGCAAGAATTGAAGATATTTATGGGAGGGTCAGCCTTGAACGTTGAACATGGAATGTTGGGCAAGAAAAGAGCGTTAATCACCGGCATCACCGGCCAGGACGGTTCCTACCTTGCCGAATTCCTTTTCTCGAAAGATTATGAAGTCCACGGCCTTATCCGCCGTGCCAGCACCTTCAACACCGGACGTATCGACCATATCTACTCCGATCCCCATACACAAGGCAACAAGCTCTTCCTCCATTATGGCGATCTCTCTGATTCCGGGCAGCTATCGAATTTTATCTATAACATCCAACCCGATGAAATCTATCATCTCGGAGCGCAGAGCCATGTCAGGGTAAGTTTCGATATGCCTGAGTATACGGGGGATATCACTGCCCTCGGAACCACGAGGCTGCTTGATGCTATTCGAAGAAGCGGGATTAAGACAAAATTCTACCAGGCCTCCTCATCAGAGATGTTCGGTGTTTCTCCTCCTCCCCAGAATGAAAATACTCTTTTCTACCCAAGGAGTCCTTACGGCGCCGCAAAGGTCTATGCGTATTGGATGACTGTAAACTACAGGGAGGCATATAACCTCTTCGCCTGTAACGGTATACTCTTTAACCACGAGTCTCCGAGAAGAGGGGAGACATTTATTACAAGAAAAGTTACCAGGGCTATAGGGAATATCCTCGCGGGCAATCAAAAAAAAATATATCTCGGCAATCTTAATGCGAAACGCGACTGGGGTTTTGCGCCCGAATATGTGGAGATGATGTGGCTCATGCTCCAGCAGGAAAGACCAGATGATTACGTGGTAGGAACAGGTGAAAGCCACTCCATCCGTGAATTCGTCAATCTTGCCTTTGCCTATGCCGGTATAGAGATCGAATGGCAGGGCACCGGCACCACCGAAAAAGGAATAGTCGCTTCCTCTCGCCTCCAGCCTCCAGCCTCCAGCCTCCAGCCTGGCGACGTAGTCGTCGAGATTGATCCTCGTTATTTCCGTCCTACAGAGGTGGATGTTTTGCAGGCAGACATCACAAAGGCGCGCAAACAACTTGATTGGCAACCACGGATAACATTCGATGAACTTGTAAAGATTATGGTAGATTACGACCTAAAGATGGTAGGCCTTACTCCCCCGGGAGAAGGCATCGCCGCGTGCCGGACAAAAGACTTCTATTACACGGAACACGCATTCGCTACCAACGAAAAAATCCGAGAGAAATAGATAATCTATGGACTTGAGGGAAGAGGTTAGAGGTATGAGGCGAGAAGCATTTATATATCCATTTGAAAAACTTGATGTTTGGAGAATGGCAGTTGATTTTGCAGAAAAAATATTAGAACTCCTTGAAAACATTCCACCTAATAAACATTTGAGATTGATTTCGCAGTTTCTTTATGTAGCAGAGGGGTCCCTTTATGAAACCATAACAATGATTGAGATTTTTCGAAGGAGAAAAATATTTGACGAGTCAACATGTTTAGCTTTGCGTGATTTATCAGAAGGTATAGATAGAAAATTAAATGGATTAAGAAATTCTCTTGCAGGTAGGCATGTCTAATCCTCCAACCTCCAACCTCCAACCTCCAACAATAGATCTTAGACCAAAACGTATCACAATCACTGGTGGAAAAGGTTTTCTCGGACAGCATCTCATCCGTACACTCCAATCCCGCCGCTGCCGGCATCTTTCCATCGCAGACCTTCCCGAATACAACCTCGTCAATCTCTCTGACATCCGCCGTATGTACGAAGAGCAAAAACCCGACATTGTCATTCACCTTGCCGCCAAGGTTGGCGGTATCGGGTTCAATCAGCAAAACCCAGCCTCGCTCTTTTATGAAAACGCCATGATGGGCATCCAGCTTATGCATGAAGGATACCTTCGTAACATTGAAAAGTTTGTTGCCCTCGGTACCATCTGTGCCTATCCGAAGTTTACCCCTGTTCCTTTTAAGGAAGACGATATCTGGAACGGCTATCCAGAAGAAACCAATGCCCCATATGGCCTCGCAAAAAAGATGATGCTTGTTCAATCCCAGGCATATCGTCAACAATATGATTTTAATTCCATCTTTCTCCTCCCGGTCAACCTGTATGGTCCTGGTGATAATTTCAGCTTTAAATCATCTCACGTGATCCCGGCTCTTATCCGCAAATTCCACCTTGCCAATCTTCTCTCCCGTGGCGATTTCACAGGCATTATCGATGACTTCCTCCGAAATAATGATGGTGAGTTAGAGGTTGGAGGCAAGAGGTTTGAGGTAAAACCCGATTCCCCGGTAGACGAAATTTTGGCAGTTTTAAAGCATTTTGGTATTTCCTATTCCTCCGGCCTCCAGCCTTCTGCCTCCAACCTCTCGCCTTCTCCCTCCGGCCTCTCGCCTACGCCCTCCGTGGAAATCTGGGGCACAGGTTCCGCCACCCGCGAATTTTTCTATGTCAAGGACGCCGCTCAAGCAATAGCATTGGCCACAGAGAATTACGATAAACCCGATCCCGTCAACATCGGCGCCGGATTTGAGATATCCATCAAGGATCTCGTGAACGTGATCATTGATTTGATCGGTTTTAAGGGGTCTATTGTGTGGAACACATCTAAACCGGACGGCCAGCCCCGCCGTATGCTCGATACCAACAGGGCCATGGAGGAGTTTGGTTTTCAAGCCAAGACGCCATTTATCGAGGGTCTCCGCAAGACAATTGACTGGTATGTCTCAACAGGAGAAACAAAATAAACCAGAGTTCACCTGCCTTATCTCTCGCAGAGAAAGACAACAATATGCCTGTGTCCAAAATTATGAGAAAGCTCAATTTTGTCCACACTTCATGCCCTTGTCAGGGCAGAAGTAAATTTTACCCGCAAGGGTGTGAGAATTTGCCGGTATGAATCTTTCTCCCATATCGGCAAAAGGAAATCTTCCCTCTGCGCCCTCTGCGTCTCGAACGACCGCAGGGAGTGGGCGAGAGAATGAAAAAAGCCTTAAATGCCTTGTCTCTCGCAGAGCACGCAGAGCACATGGAGAAAGACAGGATACACCAGAAAAACCGGATAAACTCTATGAACAAGAATAATAGAATCTTAGTAACCGGTGCTGCTGGATTTATCGGTTTTCATCTCTCCAAACGTCTTCTTGAGGATGGGTACACTATAGTTGGTATTGATAATCTAAACAAATACTATGACCCAAGACTGAAGAAAGACCGCCTTGCAATTCTTCTCAAGTCTCCAAACTTTACCTTTTGCAAAATCAATATTGCTAACCGTAAAAAAATGGAGCAACTCTTCAGCTACCAGACTCAAAATGATAGTAATAAATCCAGTATACCATGCAAACGCAGCAAGCTTGACAACCTTGGAAAATTTGATTACGTCATTCATCTTGCCGCCCAACCGGGTGTACGTTATTCCCTGACACATCCTTTTTCCTACATCGATAGCAATATTGTAGGATTTACCAATGTACTCGAAGGTTGTAGACACGGCAAGGTCAAGCATCTTGTTTTTGCTTCATCAAGCTCAATTTATGGTATAAATGCCAAGGTCCCATTCTCGGTGAGCGATAATGTTGACCACCCTGTATCACTATATGCTGCTTCAAAAAAGGCTAATGAACTGATGGCGCATACCTATGCGCACCTGTATGGTCTACCCTGTACCGGTCTCAGATTTTTTACGGTGTACGGTCCATGGGGCCGCCCCGATATGGCCTACTTCTCTTTTACGAAGGCCATCATAGAGAGGCAAACCATTGATGTGTTCAATTTCGGCAAAATGAAACGAGACTTTACCTATATCGACGATATAGTAGAGGGCGTTGTACATGTAATTGATAAGATTCCTAAATCAAATCCTAATTGGGATAGAAAAAATCCAGACCCAGGATCAAGTTATGCTCCTTATAAACTATACAACATCGGTAATAATAATCCCGTGAAACTGATGAGATTCATAGAATTGATAGAAGCAAATCTTGGGGGAAAGACGCGTAAAAATATGCTTCCCATGCAGCCGGGAGATGTACCGGTCACATACGCAAATGTCGAAGACCTTATGAAAGATGTAGGGTTTAAACCATCCACGCCTGTCGAAGTGGGAATAAGGAAATTTGTTCAATGGTACAGAGATTACTATGGGTACAAGTAATAGAGTAAAAAAGAAAAACAAAGAAGAGAGGGAGTATGAATAATTCTTATCTTGAAACAATTATTCACGGTCTTGAGCCAATAGCATTAATTATTCGTGCTGAATTTGATCAACCTGGAATTGAATTTTTTACACCACAAAATTTCTCACAGCAGGTAGCATATATGCGGCATCCCGCAGGGTATCGCATAGACGCTCATGTCCACAATCTCTTGATTAGACAGGTTCTATACACCCAGGAAGTTCTCATAATCCGCAAGGGAAAAATAAAAGTGAACCTCTATAGCTCAAATAAAGAATTAATAGGTGAGCGAATTTTAAAAACTGGGGATCTCATACTTCTTTGCGGCGGCGGTCACGCCTTCGAAATGTTAGAAGAAACATCCATGATCGAGGTCAAACAGGGCCCCTTTGCCGGGGATGGCGATAAAACCCGCTTCGACGAGGAATGCCGGTGATCCCCGTCAATGAGCCCCTCATCGGCGAAAAAGAAATTGCCTATGTCACGGATTGCTTGCACACTGGTTGGATCTCCTCTGCCGGCAAATATATCGAGCACTTCGAGAAAGAATGGGCAGCCTACTGTGGCCGGAAGTACGGGATCGCCGTCAGTAACGGGACAGTGGCCCTGGAGTTGGCTCTCTCCGTTCTTGATCTTCCCGAAAAGGCTGAGGTTATCCTGCCTTCGTTCACTATCGTGAGCTGTCTGGAAGCTGTCCTCCGCAACAACCTTACCCCTGTCTTGGTGGATTGTGATCCTTGGACCTACTGCATGGACGTTGAAGACGTCAGGCGGCGTATCACGCCCCGGACTGCCGTCATCATGCCTGTCCATATTTACGGCCACCCGGCAAACATGGAGGTAATCTTAGACTTGGCCCGTACGCACGACTTGAAAGTCGTGGAGGATGCGGCGGAAGCACATGGGTCGGAATGCCGCGTTCACGATCGATGGCACCGTTGTGGCTCTTTCGGAGATGTTTCTTGTTTTTCCTTCTACGCTAACAAGAACATAACCACCGGTGAAGGGGGGATGGTTCTATCAGACGAAACAGACATAACGAAGAAGCTCCAGAACCGCCGCAACCTCGCCTTCGGCGCCATAGAGCGTTTTCACCACGAGGACCGTGGCTGGAACTTCCGCATGACCAACCTCCAGGCCGCCATCGGCTGTGCCCAATTAGAGAATATTGAGGCATTTCTCAAGCGGAAATGGGATATGGCTGCCCGGTACAACAAAGGGCTTAAAAACTTACCCCTTCGGCTACCTCACATTGAGCCTTGGGCGAAAAGCACCATCTGGATGTACGCCGTGGTCCTGGAAGACCATGTATCCTTCGCCGCCGCCGAATTAGCCCGTCGCCTTCTTAATCTTGGTATCCAGACTCGCCCATTCTTTCTGGGGATGCACGAACAAACCGTTTATCACCGTCTCGGCCTTTTCAGGGATTACTGTTTGCCCGTAACGGAACGTATTGCCCGGCGCGGCCTCTATCTCCCCAGTGGCCAGGCCATAACGGACGAGCAGATTGAAACAGTAATCACATGCGTGCGCAAAATATTCAACGATGCTTGATTCTAAATCAGGGGAACAGATAAAATAACCTCCACACGACTTTCCATGACATGTACTTGATATAAGACCAAATAAGGCACGAATGGATACAGGATCAAAGAGAGGCCTCTTATGAAGAAAATATTAAAGAAATCAGTCAAGAAAGTGCTTGGCAAAATTGGTGCTTATAGCGCGAAATCACGAAATCTTGACGCGAAAAGCTCTCCCGATGTGAAAATCAGTCAGCGACAGCTTTTCAACTTTTATCAGTATGCCATCACTCGGGGCCATCGTTTCGCTCTATCCGACACGGGCTTCCGCAACTATTCCCAATTTGAGGAAGACGGGATTCTTCTTTATATTTTCGCTGCTGTAGGCGTACCATATAAAACCTTTATCGATATCGGATCAGGGGACGGGATTAACAGTAATTGCGCAAACTTAGCCGTTAATTTCGGCTGGCGGGGACTTTTTATAGATGGCAATCCCACAAACATCGACAGAGGAAAAAAATATTACGCAGGCAATCCCGACACCGCCCTTTACCCCCCAACATTTGTTCAAGCATTTATTCAGCGCGAAAACATCAACGAACTGATTCGAGACAATGGTTTTGCCGGGGAGGTAGATTTGATGTCGATTGATATTGATGGCAACGACTATTGGATATGGGATGCGCTGACAGTAGTGGAACCCCATGTGGTGATAATCGAAACTCATATAGAGTTCGGTATGAATAGTATCGTCGTCCCTTATGACAAGGATTATTCTTATCCCGGGAAGCATCCCGATTATCATGGTGCATCACCCGTAGCGATGGAAAAACTTGCGCGGGGGAAAGGATATCGCTTGGTGGGAGCCAACAACTATGGTTTTAATACAATTTACATAAAGAATGGTATCGGTGAAGACATTTTGCCTGCTGTCTCCGTTGAAAGCATCCTCCAGCACCCACGAAACAAGGAACGGTACAAGCTATTTGAACCCATAAAAGACTGGGACTACCTGCACGTGTAAATTGCATATGGTGAAAGAAACAGAGCAAAACCGCACCACCGTTTTTAACGACTACGCCCGCTATTATGACCTGCTTTACCGCGACAAAGATTACCAAGCGGAGGTGGATTATATAACTAGGCTGATCAACCGATTTCGCCCAAAGGCCCGATCCATCCTCGAGTTGGGTTCTGGAACAGGCATCCACGCCTCCCTGCTGACTGAAAAAGGCTTCACAGTGCACGGCATTGAGCGTAGCCTGGAGATGTTGAAACGCGCCCTGAATCTCGCTGAAATCCACAAACAGGACCATCCGGAATCATTCCTGATTTTTACCGAAGGCGATATCCGGACAGCCCGCCTTCCTAAATCCTTCGATGCCGTTATCGCCATGTTTCACGTCATTAGCTATCAGGCAACCAACGAAGATGTGAACGCGGCATTCGAAACGGCTAGGCATCATCTGAATCCAGGCGGTGTCTTCATCTTCGACGTCTGGTACGGACCAGCGGTGCTGATTGAAAGGCCATCCGTCAGAATCAAACGCATGGCGGATGATCAGACTGAAGTTACCCGTCTGGCGGAGCCGGTTCTTTATCCCAACGAAAACCGGGTGGATGTGAATTATCATGTGTTTGTCCGCAACATTGCCACCAATACCGTTGCTGAATTGAAGGAAACACACATCATGCGGTATTTCTTCAAGCCGGAAATCGAGCGGATTGCAACCCGTGCCGGTTTTCAATTCCTGCATGCCGAGGAATGGTTGTTCGGGAAAGCAATTGGTTGTGATACCTGGGGTGTTTGTTTCGTTCTGAAAACCGCATGAGAAGAGACACGGGGCATAGATGACCAGGTTGAATTACGTCAGCAGGATTCGCAATGCCATTCAAAGGAAAGGACTGAAGGGTACCGCCTACCATATCTGCAGAGTCGGCGCGCAGAGAGCGACTTCTTTGCCGGTTCATCTAAAAAAGCAATATGATCTCAAAACGAAACTGCCAAAACGATTAGAAATGGTGAAGGCTGAGCTATTGCAACGGCCTACCCAATATTTTCAAGAGATCCGAAGCAATACATTGGCGTATATCGAATCGAATCACAAACCGGAGGTCAACGCAGGCACTTATTCTTACAAACCCGGCGGATTACCGATCCTTTACGCATCATGCTATGCGGCCCTAACCCGACATCTTTACAAAGATCTTGCAGGAATATTCGAATCATCCCGCCATGAATGGATTAGATATATTCAGAGCTTCCAAGCGGATGATGGCCTGTTCCGTGATCCGGTGATCTCTATCCCATTAGCGGAGGAAGTTGACTGGTGGGGATGGCGCCATATGACTTTGCATGCCCTGATGGCCCTAACCGCACTGAGGGGTGTCGCCGAAAAACCATTCGATCTGATAAGGCCATTTAAAAAGAAGGGTTACATGTCCAGCTGGCTGAAATCCCGAAACTGGAAGGTTGATTCCTCCTCGGTGAGCAATGAAATTCAGAATTATGCTGTCATGCTCCAGTACGCCAGGGATTTTCAGCGGGAAGCCTGGTGCAACGACACCTTGCGAGAGATGTACGACTGGCTGGATAGAACGCAGGACCCCGAAACGGGCCTGTGGGGAGACCGTTTTGATGACCCCGTACGCTTATCCACCGGCGTACAGACGGGCTATCACCTCTGGCTTCTCTATTTCTACGACAATCGTCCCATCCGGCATATCGAACGAATCATTGATAGTTGCTTGGCCTCCCAAAATATCTATGGCGGTTTTGGCGTGCCCTTGAATTCAAGCGCCTGCGAGGACATCGATTCCATCGATCCCCTCGTTCGCTTTTCCTTCCTTACGGATTACCGGAAGCAGGATATTCGGCAAGCATTGAAAAAGGCATTTACATGGATACTGGTGAACGCAAACCCCGACGGAGGCTGGGTATTCCGTCGCCTTGAGGCGCTTCAGTACGGACATGAAAAGATGCGGACCGAGGCCGAGGAAAGCGCCATGTTTCCCACCTGGTTTCGAACGTTGACGCTTGCCTATCTGGGGAAGGTGCTCACGGACACCCCTCTTGCCACGTATCCGTGGGCGTTTTTAAACAGTTCCGGTCTTCAGTTTTGGACACAACAGGCGGCGCCCCATGAATACTGAATCCGTAACCGACAAGGCGACACGTTCTGTGAAGTGGTCGGCCTTGATGGAGGTCGTTTCACGGACGGCCTCGCCAATCATCTTAATCATCTTGGCTCGTCTTCTGACGCCAGACGATTTCGGCGTTGTAGCGACGGCCATGATTTCAATCAGCTTTGCTCAGATGTTCTGGGATGCGGGTTTGAGCAAAGCCCTTATCCAAACAAAAGAGGCACCGGAAGATGTGGCCCATGTGGTATTCTGGACCAACATCTTTCTGGGCGTACTGATTTATGGTATTCTCTTCATTTTGGCCCCCGCCATCGCCCTTTTCTTTAACAGCCCCGCTTCTGGGCCTGTGCTTCGGGTCTTGGGATTCCAGATCGTAATCGCTTCTTTTTCGTCCGTGCAGCAGGCCCTGTTCGTCCGTGATCTCGCTTTTCGCAATCTTTTCTGGATCAAGCTACTCACCGCTTTTATCCCCGGTTTGTGTTCTATCCCCCTGGCTATCTTCGGCTACGGCGTCTGGGCCTTGGTCGCCGGTTCACTGGCCGGGCAGGCCCTTAATTGCTGGCTGTTGTGGCGGCGAAGCGCCTGGCGACCAAAAATTACTTATAATAAAGAATTAGCCCGTAAATTATTTTCCTTTGGCTTCTGGGTGCTTCTGGAGAGTTTCGCCGCATGGCTGATTATATGGGGCGATAACCTCATCGTGGGCCGGTTTCTCGGCGTCCATGATCTCGGTGTGTACCAGACAGGCTGGATGCTCGTGACAATTCTGTTTGGACTGACCCTCAATCCCTTTCTTCCGGTACTCTATTCGACCTTTTCCCGGCTTCAGGATGATTTGCCTGCTTTGAAAAACACTTTTCACAAGGTCAATAGGGTTGTCATGGCGCTGGCGCTACCTATGGGTGTAGGTCTTTTGCTCGTCGGTCCCGAACTGGCCGATCTCCTGTTTGGCAATAAATGGCAAGGGTTAGGATTTGTAGTGAGTGTGATCGGTTTTATGATGGGTTTGGGGTGGATCGTTGGAATAAATGCCGAACTCTACCGCGCTATGGGTAGACCGGATGTAAACACAAAGTTAATGTTTGTAGCAATATTGTACTACCTACCAGCGTATTATGTTGCATCTCAATTTGGTTTAAAGACTTTTGTAATCACTCGCCTCGTGGTTGCCTTAGTTGCTATACCTATTCACATTTATTTATGCACGCGTATGCTTGGGTTCCCCTCTTTTTATCTCTGGTATGCAGGGAAAAATATTATTCTGGCAACTTTATTTATGGGGATTATTGTCGCAATTCTAAAAAGCAGTATGAAAATTTTCATGCCCGATTTGCAAAACCTTCTGACACTTCCCCTTTTAATCATTACAGGCATAATTGTTTATGCTGGATCTTTATGGCTGAAGGATCGATCTTTCATAATTCAAATAAAAGGCCAGCTCATGCGAGCAGTACAAAGTTGAGGAGGCACCTTGGACAATGACGAAAAGACGATGTATCGTGGCTGGGAATACGCAAAGACTGGAGATTATCACCGTAAGCTTGACCCGAACTGGTCATACACACCAACATATTTACGAAAGATGACTTTTGTGCGTCAAAAAATTCAGGAGATGGGGAAGAATGCAAGAATACTGGATGCCGGCTGTGGCGAAGGCGTATTGGTGGAAGATTTCAGTATGCATGGATATCAGATTGAGGGTTTGGATCTGAACTATGAGAGCCAATATGTTACACGTGGATCCGTTTTGACTATACCCTACGAGAATGAAACATTTGATTTGGTTCTCCTCTTGGACGTCTTTGAACATTTAGCTTATGCTGACCAACCAGCCGCGCTGGCTGAAATTCTACGAGTTTTGCGGGAGAGAGGTAGTTTCATCGCATCCATCTCGAATCTTGCCCATTTGAACTCACGTTTCAGGATGGCATTCTTTGGGCAATTGGATCGCACGGACATTGAGACAAACCATATTGGAGAAAGACCTTTTAGAGAAAACCGGCAGCTCCTTCAACGGGCAGGTTTCGAAATTTATCAGATTAAAGGAATTACGTTGACAGTGCCTTTCATTTACCGAAGAATTATTTGCCGGCACCCTGCCTGGTTTCGGTGGTTTCATGATTTGATGGAACCAATGGCGGTTCCGGCACTAGCAATGATTAATATCTTTGTATGCCGTAAAGTATAATGTCTATTTCATTAATCAAAAAAACGATTCGGAAAACACGGGCGATGGTGGCCCAGATAAAGAATATGCTGCCATTTCTGCCGGAATATATGCGTTTTCAATGGCATGGCCACAAACAGGCCTGGCAGATTTTTACGCATATGACCAAACAAGAGCGGTTAATACTTTACAGACTTGCTCTCGATCAATCGCCGGATAGTGTCTTGTTGGAAATTGGAAGTTACATAGGTGCGAGTTCCTGTTTTCTTGCTGCTGCTGCATCGGAAATACAGGGGAAGGTAAAGGTTTACTGCGTAGATACTTGGCAGAATGAGGGTATGTTCGAGGGACAGCGGGATACGTTTGATGAATTTCGGAAAAATACGGCAAAATACGAGGAATTTATCGTGATATTAAAGGGCACAAGTCACGAAATAGCCAATAATTTTTACAAAAAGGTGGATTTCCTTTTTATTGATGGAGACCATTCATACGAAGGCGTTAAATCGGATGTGGATGACTGGTTTCCGAAACTCAATGACGGCGGCATAGTCATTTTTCATGATATTGGTTGGGCCGAAGGAGTCCAGCGAGTTGTTGAAGAGTCTGTTCGGCCGCATGCAAAAAGAGAAAGCCGTATGCCCAATATGTACTGGGCATGGCTGTAAATTTAATGAAAATCTCAGTTATTATCCCTACATATCAACGTACTAATTTTTTACGCGAAACCCTTGAGTGTATAATAGAACAGGACTTTCCTAAAGATCAATACGAAGTTATAATTGTGGACAATGCGGTGGAACCAACACAAGAACTCATCGATTTAGCAAATTCGTTTGCCTATCCATCAATTAATTATGTACATGAATCAAAAAATGGTTTGCATAATGCCCGTCACGCGGGGGCAAAGGCTGCTAAGGGAGAGATACTTGTTTATATTGATGATGATGTGATATGTCCCCGCGGATGGCTCACTGCAATGGCGGTGCCGTATTCTAATCAAGAAATTGCAATGGTAGCTGGGAAAGTCATATTACGTTATGAAACCGATCCACCAAACTGGTTGTTTCAGTTCAGTGGCATTCTTAGTGCTCTTGATTTGGGTGATACGTCTTGTATGGTAGAACCTTATATATCACCAGTAGGTTGCAATATGTCGGTACGCAAATCTGTATTGTTTGATTTAGGCGGGTTCAACCCTGATGCCTTCGGAGACAAAAGCTTAATAAATTTCCGTGGTGATGGTGAATGTGGTTTGGCTCGTAAAATACATGACACAGGTTTTGGTATGTGGTATGCGCCTGATGCGTGGTTGGAACATAGGGTGCCAAGTAAACGTATGACGGAGAAATACATTCAGTGGCGAAATACTATTGGAGGTATTGAGGATGCATACGCTGATTTGCGTTACCACCGGCGAACCATGCCAGGACTGTTGTTGAGATGTGGTCTGTCTGTATTGTATCTTATCTATCATCGTTGTCAGGCATATCGGCACCGGCGTGACGTTGGCAGACGTATTCAACACCTGGCAGCGGCAAAACGATATCAGTATAGGGGCATTCAAAGACTGAAGCAAATAATGTCTGCAACACTTAGAGGACACACTACTCAAATGAGTTATCTGTAATAAGGGTAGTAATGCGAAAACGAAGCTACCGTATCGGCATTCTGTATCCCGTGAGCTACTTGGATAGTGTACCCTGTATACGCAACATGGCTCTCATGTTGGCGAAAGAAGGGATATTGGTTGAAATTTTTATTCTTGAAAGTGGTACTCACAATAATGATGTCTGGTTGCCTGAAAAGAATATCAAAATTCATTGCTTACCCTTGAAATCGAAACGGGGTTGTCTGTTGAGTCGGCTACCCAATATTTTCACCTTTACAGTTTGGGCTGGAAACCTATGTCGTGGGAAGCAGTTTTCTTGTTTTGTCGGTGTTGATCCGGTCGGTCTTGTGAGCGCAGCGGTCCTTGGATCGTTTTTCCATGTGCCGTGGGTTTACCATTCGCTTGAATTGATCATTTCAACAGATCCGATTCGCATGTATCGCGGTTATAAAAACCTGGAGGTCTGGGCGAGTAGAAGATCGTCTTTAATCATTATCCAGGATGAAATGCGGGCTCGCCTGATGGCAGAAGACAACGGAATACCGATGGACCGCTTTGTTTTTCTGCCCAATTCCCCCATAGGCCCTGCATTCCGCCATAAGACATTTGTCCTGCATAAAAAATATGGGTTTGACAACGAAGGAAAGATACTTTTTTATGCTGGCAGTATCTCCGACTACTTCTGGTCATGTGATCTGGCAAAGGTAGCGCAGCACTTTCCGGCCAATTGGAAATTGGTTTTTCAATCTAGGTATAGTCAGGATTCATTGAGCAATTATTTTGGTAACCTTCTTGAAAACGGTACGGTTTTTGTTGCGAACCGGGTAGTCCCCGGTGACTTATTACCAGAATTGGTTAGTTCAGCCGATATAGGTATTGCGCTCTATAACATGCCTGGATCCCCCAATGTGATTTATATGGGTAAGTCATCGGGCAAATTAGCGCAATATTTACAGTGCGGACTGCCCGTTATAACTAATCGAATGCCCGGATGGGAAAAGTGGCTGAGTAAATACCATTCCGGGGTTGCTATAGATTCGCCCAATGAGGTCAAAAATGCCGTGGCAACAATACTTGCAGATTATGATTCTTTCTCACAAGGAGCTATAAGCCATTTTGAAAATGAGCTCCGGTTTGAAACAGCCTTCGAAGGTTTAATAAATCGACTGCATACGTTATAAGAATGATAGAAACGAACTGCCCTGTTTGCGGAAATTCTAACTTTAGTTTTCTTTTTCGTGATCACAATCGGCGAGATAAGATTGACTGCTCCGGTACTTATGTACAATGTAAAGAATGTTCTTTGGTCTATCTACGGGAGCGGCCGCCGTGGGAAGAGATCGTGAAGTATTATTCTTCGATGGATGAAGACCACAACACAAACGCAGGACAAGCAGATGCAGTTACATTAAGGCAACAGGCTGAACAACTTGTGCCAAAATGGAAGCAGGCTTTACGCAAAAGTCGTTTTCGGCCCCATTCCTGGCCGTTAGAACGGGTGTTGCTAGAAAATAAACGGTTTTTGGATCTGGGTTGCGGGAGCGGAGCAAAGCTTTTTGAGTTTGCTGGGCGTGGTTACGAAATATGGGGTGTGGATGTTGGGGTTGATGCCATCCGACTTTGCAAGGATCTGCTGCCGCAGGGACATTTTTTTCAAGGGGCACTGCAAGAGGCCGATCTGCCTGATAACTATTTTGATTATATTCGTATTGATAACGCCCTTGAGCACGTGCCGAATCCAAAAGAAGTTATTAAGGAATGCCGTCGCCTCCTTTGTAGGGAGGGGCAACTTATGATCTACGTGCCGCATGGCAGAAGCTTGAGCATGCGGCTTTTGAAAGGGAACTCAATTTCTGCGTGGATACCATTTCATCTGCAACTATTTACGCGTAAATCCTTAAAGCAGTTGCTATCAAAAGTGGGTTTTAAAGATATTCAGATTTACGATTATAATCCCCCATCATGGCTGCCATCAAGTATAATGCAGTGGAAATACCGAGAACAAGCGGCAGCGAAATATTACTACCCCCCTTGGCTTTCTTTTGCTTGCTACCCTTTAGGCTATCTTGCCGCAAAATGTGGACTAGGGGAAGAATTGGTAGGAATAGGAAGATTGTAGTAGTAGCTTGATCTGATAGTTTGCAAAAAACTGTTCGCAGGGACAATGGGATAAAGGTGTCCCGCAGGCATGAAACTACGCTTGCGATTTTTACCAGGCCATGGTTTAATAAAAACTTGTTTTGCAGCAAATGAACAGTAATCCTGCCTATATATCAACCTCGGAGTTGTGCAACCAACAAAGTGTCACGCTGAGAAGAATTGTGCGCATATTTTGTGCTTTGAGTTCAATCTGCCTCCTGCTAAGTATTTTTTGTACTCAAGACATGGATATTTCGATAATCACGGCACTGTATGTGATTATCTTTATGATGTTTGTATATGTAGTCAGCATGCAAAGAACATTCCTGTCGCCACTAATAATGGTGTTACTTTTTGCGATAGGCTTTTTACTCAAGCTGGCTGTCAATATCTATAACTATACTGAATTGGAAACATCTGGGTGGATGGCTATTGGTAATTTCGGTTTCTCATTTAAGGAGTTTTTGGAGCTTTATATTATTGTAATCGTTGGATTCTCGGGCATTTTATTTGGGTTGGTTTCTTTCAAATATTTTGTTTCTTCAAAAGTTAAATGTGTAATCATTAAAAAGCAGAACCGAATCAGTAATGCGTATTTCAAGAAACTTATTATTGGTTGGTTCGTTGCTTTTCTCGCATTGATTTTACTTATGAAATATCTGGGAATTGGTATTCACGGATTCGCTACCGAGGAAGAACAGAGACTTCCATTCAAACTCGTTGGGATTATGTTATATTTTCGTGGAATGTTTTTCCCGGCAATGGGAGTTATACTCCTTGATATTGCACATACCAAACGTGAAAAAAACATATTCTATCTCATACTTGCATTGATTGTTGGCTTAACTGGATTGATAGCAGTTTTTAGTTTAAGTCGAAGTTCCGTTTTCATTCCAAGTATGATTGTTGTTCTATATATGGTTGCAAATAGAAATGAATTTGGCCTTAAAGCGAGACATTTACTTTGTGGCAGTGTTATTTTTTTAGTCTTATTGTCGGGAGCAGTAATTATCGAGGTTTTTAGAGGCATGATTTATCAAGAAGGACAGGATATTTATGATGTTACCCTGTTTTTTAATGTTTTGAGTTCTATTGATTTAAGCGCTCCCTTTTCATTTATGGCGTCAATGTTGACTTCACGAATCGAGGGATCCCGAGAGTTAATGGCAGTCATGAGTTCTTCTCTTGCTGGTATTTATACATTCTTTCAAGTTTTTTTTAATACTGGCGATGTAAACATACCGATCAATGTTTATAATATTAATATACAAACCCTAGGGCGGGCATATGGTATGACAATCGGCATGCTCGGATTGCTTTATGTTTCGAAAAATTTACTGTTGGTATTTATAGGAACTATTTTTATGACGTATCTTTTTTTGTTAGTAGAATATATTTTTTCAGTGAGAGGATTTAGAATCGCGGGATTTTATTTGTCATGTGTATGGATTATTATTATATGGATGAATATAACATCATTTTTCTTTTTTAGATATTTTATGATTACACTACTTCTATTATTTACTGTTAACTTTTTAAATAATAGATTTGTATTTAAAGCAGTTCAGCGTCCATACTCATATCTTTCTTCGCGGCATAATAATCTGGGTCCTTTATAACTTGTGCCCGTTATTATAATGAAATAAATAATCTACGTTTTACCTTCTCTGAAACATGGTTGGGTTAAGCACCCAAGTGGATTTCACTAATGCTAGTATCTGATCAGGAAGCCGGGATGAGGTCGTTGCTTGGTTGAAAAAAGATAGGTGGTAGAACTAACCTGGTACTTATTCCGAAAGTTTATTTAAAGAGGTATTAAATCATGAAGATTTACACTAACATCAATGAAAATAATCGCCAAGCTTGGTTGAAGAAAACGCTTTCTATTCTGCCGAAAGGGGCGCGCATTATCGATGTCGGGGCTGGTGAGTTGCGCAATCGACCGCTGTGCAACCATCTTTCTTATGTCTCTCAGGACTTCTGTCAATATGCGGGCGGGGGAGATGGCAAGGGTCTGCAAACTGGAAAATGGGATACTAGCCAGATTGATTTGGTGTGCGACATTGCCATAATCCCGGAACCGAATTCCTCTTTCGATGCTATCCTGTGCAGTGAAGTACTGGAGCATATTCCCGAGCCCACCCATGCCCTCGATGAATTTGCACGATTGCTAAAACCAGGAGGCACCCTGATTCTTACGGCCCCCTTTGCTTCGCTGGTGCACATGGCTCCGTACCACTATTGTACGGGGTTTTCCAAGTACTGGTATGAGCACCATTTGAACCTGTGTGGTTTTGAGATTGTAGAGCTAATTCCCAACGGGGACTGGTATGCCTACCTCCGGCAGGAACTCATACGCCTGGGCGGAATGGAACGTCAGTGCGGTAACTGGAACTGGCCGTTGGCCTACGTCTTGGGTATCTTGGGTTTATTGTATTTTAAGGTGCGGGGCGGTAGGAAGGCGGATGATCTCGCCTGTTTTGGCTGGCATTGCGTGGCGATAAAAAAATAATGCAACGTATCTTCTAAAATTTTTATCATGATCAAGGTTATCGCTCGCATCAAAGGCGGACTTGGCAACCAACTCTTCTGCTACGCTGTAGCCCGCCGTGTGGCTCTTGTCAATGATGCCGAACTGGTTATTGATGACGTGTCGGGTTTCGTCCGTGATAGGCTCTATGGTCGACGCTACATGCTGGATCATTTTATCATCCCTGCCCGCAAGGCGACGCCAGCCGAGCGGCTAGAACCTTTTGAACGCTATCGGCGAGGAGTCTTAAAGTGGTGGTCCCGTGGGAAACCGTTCACGGAAAGGCGATACCTGGTGCGAGAAGGGATGGATTTTGACTCTCGGCTCCTCTCGTTAAAGGTAAAAAAGGTGCTCTATATGGATGGTGTTTGGCAAAGTGAAAACTACTTCAAAGATATAGAGCAGACTATCCGGGAAGACCTACGGATCATACCCCCCACAGATGCTTTGAACCAGCACATCGCTGAGAAAATTTGCAACAGCCAAGCCGTAGCTTTGCATGTACGTTGGTTTGATGTACCAGGAAGAACAGTATCCCACAATATTGTGGCCGATTACTATCGGTACGCCGTTACTATGATGGAACGCAAGATCAATTCGCCATGTTACTTTGTATTCTCAGATAATCCTGAGGCTACCCGTTCAAAACTTGCTCTTCCCGAACGCCGGGCAATTTTTGTCTTACATAATCGGGGAGATGAAAACGCTTATGCTGATCTATGGCTGATGACTAGATGCAAACATTTCATTATTGCCAACAGCACGTTTAGTTGGTGGGGGGCATGGTTGGGCAAAGGTGCGGATAAAATTGTAATTTGTCCTGGCGATAAGATACAACAAGGCATTACTATGTGGGGATTTAAAGGGTTGCTCCCCAAGTCTTGGATTAAATTGTTAGGATGAACATTGTTTGAGAATCAAAAGTTATTTTTCGTAATAACGTCTTATAAGTTATAGTAATAATACGCGATGAAAATTCTTCTAGCAACTTCCCCTGTAATTGAGCAAACTTCATTTTCGACTTTGGAAAAAACGCCACCCTTGGGCTTGGGGTACCTTATCTCAGTCCTTCGCAATAGTGGCCACAAAGTTGTTTTCAGGGACCTCTATTTGAATTCAACTTCCATCAGTGAGATAGGGTCAATTTTAGCCGGTCAGTCAATAGACCTTTTTGCAGTCTCTATGAACACAATATGTTATGCGGGAGGTATTGCTCTGCTAAAGATAGCCCAGAAACTTCGTGAAGAAACAAAATGGTCTGGTAAGATTGTTGTAGGAGGGCCTCACCCCTCTGTCTTTCCAGAATCTATTCCGGAGTTTGTGGACTATATTGTTAAGGGTGAAGGTGAAGAAAAAATTTGTCAAATAGCGAATGGAGAACATTTTTCCCGTATCATAGATGGAATTAAAGTTCAAGATATGGATAACTTACCGTTTATACCTTATGAAGAATTTATTTCATTACCCTATGATTTTAGGAATGCGTGGATTAATAAGAACAGTGTACTTACCTTGAATACTAGCCGAGGATGTCCATTTTCTTGCCAATTTTGTTCTGTTAGTTCTATATGGGGTAATCGTTATAGATACCAGTCTGCTGTAAGAATCATTGAAGAGATATTACGATTGAAAAAGGACTTTAATGCTCAAGGCATATATTTTCGAGAAGATAACTTTACTCTGAATCGTAAGCGTATACAAGAGTTTTGCGGGGAGATGTTGTCAAGACACATAGATCTCCCATGGATTTGTGAAACGAGGGCAAATACATTAACTGAAGATATGGTCAAACTAATGGGGATGGCAGGTTGCCGGGGATTTTATATAGGTGCCGAAAGTGGATCGCAGCGAGTATTGGATTACATGAGAAAAGGAATTACTCTTGAACAAGTTGAAAACGTTATCAATTGGTCGAGAAAAGCAGGTATACGTTGTTATTTAAGTTTTGTTCTCGGGGTGCCAACTGAGACCGACGAAGAACGATACGAGACTTTCCTTTTTGCTCACAGGCTTAAACCATACTCTTTTGGCACGGGTGTTTTCACTGGTATACCATTTAGCTCTTTTTATTGGCAGCTTATACAGGATGATAACTACGCCAAGATTACATCAAATGGTATGATATACCAGAAGAATCACAACGATTTAGTTGATAGATTTGTAGGAGGAGAAGATTATAAGATCCCGGTTGGCGTAGAAGACACCGCAAATGTTATGCTGCCCGTACTAATGAAGAAAATGGGAAAAGAACATTCCAAAAATGCTGCGATAACAACATTAGTACTAATTATCAAAAAATATTGCAAAGGTTTAGTGGATAAAATACTTGATATTAAAAATAAATTAGGCAATCCTGACTTGTTCATTATTAATTGTAGCGGAGACGATGACGTGGTATTGGAATTGACTAAACTGAACCATAAATATCCATTTACCATCAGAACCGTGCACCCCACCCAGGAAATTGATATGCTGAATAATGTGTTGCAAACAAGATCAGAGTACCTTTTGTTTGCAGAGTTTGATGAAAATATTGCTGCCGAGACTTTACATGACTTTCAACGAGAACTGATGAATAATGTTTCAGGGGTTTTCCGATCAGATGGCGTAAGAAAGCCTACATTGGTAAATAGTTTGATTGAGTTAAGATCTTGGTTTGATTTTGGAAAACAGATAGACCGTAGAGTATGGGGATGTTCTAATTACTACTTTAGGCAGATTGGTGGAGTTGACAGCATCTTTGGAACAGCATATCTTTGGGATTTCATTGCAAAGCTTGTGCGTTATAAACCAATAAGGGTATTCCCATCGGTTATTATAGGAACTGAATGTTCAAATGCTGATACCACTTTCGTGTTTCAAGCTTTACAGCTTCGTTTTGAGAATAATCTACTAGGGCTGTCGACATTATGCCATAGCCGTCGGTCCGATCAGAGACAAATTGGCAAAAAGGAAGAAGCTGTTGTCAATTATTTCTTCGGTAGAGCCAAACTACGTGCTCGTAAATTTCGTTTAGCTCGCTCTCACTTCTTCCATGCATTCAAACAATATAGTAGTCTGAAATATCTTATTTTTTGGTGTGCAACATTTTTGCCTCCCAGTTCGTATTCATTTTTTTCCAGCCTAATTAATCGGATTAAGCGAATCTGAAAATGCAATACGTGGAAATATCCGTCCTTATGTCTTGCCACAATGCAGATCGTTGGTTGCGAGAGGCTATAGACAGCGTGCTGGCACAGACATTTGAAGATTATGAGTTTATGATAGTTGATGATGGCTCAACAGATGAAACGTGGAAAATAATACAGAGTTATCGCGATAGGGATGAACGCATCGTGGCCATATCCAAGAACAATACGGGACTAGCCGATTCTCTCAATGTGGGTATTGCACATGCCAGAGGAAAATGGATCGCCCGTTTAGATGCGGATGATCTCTGCGAAACGAAACGGCTTGAGGAGCAGATGAACTTTGTCCGTAAACATGCCGATGTGATACTTCTTGGCACCGGTTTTCTTGAAATCGATGAGAATAGCCGTGTGATTAAAAGACATATCTATCCAACCAACCACCAGGTGCTATTGCGCCATCTGGAAAGGTTGCAACGGTTTTTCCCTCATTCATCTGCTTTTTATCGTTCCGATACGGCAAGACAGGTAGGTGGATATAATAAGAGATTTCACAGAGCACAAGATCGGCGGTTATGGTTGGAAATGTCAATGCGAGGTCAAATTGCTTGCTTGCCTATTCCGCTTGTTCGAAACAGAAAACATACGGCTCAAATTTCTAACGATGATCGCGGACGGAGACAGCTTTTTTATGGCAGCTTAGCAACAATCTGCCATTTTATGCAAAAGGCGGGTTACAAAGACCCATCTGTCAATGGAAGTGAAAATGAATGGAATGAGTTTTTATCTTGGGTTGAGAAGCGGATTCAAGAATCAGGGGTATTTGAAAGGCGTAGTAACTGGGCTAATGCACGAGCCTTGTATTTTGCGGCAGGAAACAAACTGGCTGGCGCATTTAGTTTCGGCACAGCTCTTTTACAATCTGGCTACGCTAATGCGCTGATACGGGAAAGGTTCTTTGGTTCTTGTCTCCCGCAGCGGCTGGCATGGGAATGGATTGAGCGCTCGCATCCGACATTGTAGAAATGGATCCTCAATGCCCTATTTCAGATATTGACGGACTTGGTTCTGCACGGGGTATTGATTCTGAGATACAACGCTACTTTTTGTGGTGATTTTTTGGTGCAATTGACCTGTCCCCCAAAAACAGTAAACCTTCAGTATAGAGGTAACATATAATGAAACGTACAGTTCAAGAAGGGCAGAGGTATGAATTGAAGCAGCAAACCACTTAAAAAATGTTGGATGCTGCCTGAAAAGACTTGACTGGTTCTTGATTAAGTTAAAAGGATGTCCGGTTTGATAGGGGTAACTTCAAAGTGAAGGTATTGAATGTGAATATGTCGCTTGATCCTGTTCGTGGAGGAGGCAGCGTTGAGAGAACATTCCAAATGAGCCGGCATTTGGTGAAGGCGGGGTTAAAATGTAAAGTGGTCACGACAGATATTGGTTTGACACCCCAACGTATAAATGAATTGGAAGGAGTAGACGTTATAGCGCTTTCTACCTTGGTGAAAAGATTTTATATTCCGATGTTCTCATATAGAAAAATTAGAGAAATCGTAAAGAGCATAGATATTATACATCTCATGAATCATTGGACCTTCTTAAATGCAGTTGTGTACATTATCGCACGTCGCATGAAAAAACCATATGTTGTATGTCCCGCCGGTTCCCTCCCATATCATAAAAGGTCAGAAAAAATAAAAAAAATTTATAACCTGCTTATTGGTTACCGGATAATTCGAAATGCAGATGGATGTATTGCGATATCTCCGGATGAAATTGATCAGTTTCGTGAATACGGTGTCCATACCGATAAAATATCAATTATTCCTAACGGTATTAATCCCGATGATTTTTATGATGTCCATGAAAATACTTTTCGTAAAAAGTTTAATATAGGAGACAAGCCTTTTGTTTTGTTTATGGGCAGATTAACTTCAATAAAAGGGCCAGATCTTCTTCTAAGGGCATTCTGTAATGTAACAAATTCACAAAACATCGGTTATCATTTGGTTTTTGCAGGCCCAGATGGAGACATGCTTCCTGAATTAAAGAAAATTTCTCAGGAACAAAGTGTAGGCAATAAGGTTCATTTCATAGGATATGTGGGTGGAACTGACAAGGTAAATGCCTACTATGCAGCAAATTTATTGGCAATTCCTTCGCGGCAGGAAGCCATGTCAATAGTCTCCCTTGAAGCTGGTATTACAGGAACCCCTGTATTATTAACCGACCGCTGTGGTTTTAATATTGTGGAAGATATTAATGGCGGAAAAGTAGTACCTGCAACCGTTGATGGATTGGAAAGGGGACTAACTGAATTTTTTAGCAGACCAGGCCAGTTGGAATCAATGGGAAGGAATCTTCGTAAGTATGTATACGAAAATTATACTTGGGAAAAAATAATCAATAAGCACCTTGTGCTATATAGTAAGATACTAAAAAAAAATTCATAAAACAATGAAAGCAATCGTTGATATTAGAAGGCTTATGGAACCGCCCGACTTACTTGTGAAACAATTTGGCGAGTCTTTCTCATCGTTATCTTTTGAAGAGGATTTTAGAAAAGCTAAAGCTGTTTTTATCAAGCCTAACCTTACATATAATACTTACAAAAAAGGTGTAACAACAAGGAAGGAATTTATAGAAGCGCTTGTCGCTGCTTTACGGGAGATCAATACTTCCACAAAAATCTATATTGGTGAAGGCGAAGGCGGTTACAACAGTTTTTCTATGACAGAGGCCATGCATAATATGGGTTTTTACAATATTGAGAAGTCATACCCGAATGTTGAAATAGTTAACCTTTCAGAACTTCCATCACAAGAAATTGAACTTAAAGCATATGGCAAACCTTATCCTGTTCGTTTGCCGGAGTTGTTTTTTACTGATATTGATTTTTCTATCACATGCCCACTTCCGAAGGTGCATTGTATGACCGGAATCACCCTTTCGTTCAAGAATCAATGGGGTTGCCTTC
Source organism: Syntrophorhabdaceae bacterium (assembly GCA_028713955.1). Lineage (NCBI taxonomy): Bacteria > Pseudomonadati > Thermodesulfobacteriota > Syntrophorhabdia > Syntrophorhabdales > Syntrophorhabdaceae > Syntrophorhabdaceae bacterium. The sequence continues at coordinate 13,051 of JAQTNJ010000009.1, read as the reverse complement.
CCGATACAATGAGAATTAAGAATCACTATGTATTTGATGAGATTATAGGACAGGTCTGCGAAAAACTTAAGTTTCGTTATGCTTTTTTAGATGGAAAATATGGGTTAGACAATAATGGCCCCATGATGGGAGATCCGATAGAAATCAACTGGCTTGTTGCCTCCAATTCACTTGGTGCCTTTGATATGGTTGTCACAGAAATGATGGGGTTTAATTGGTGGCGTGTCGGTCACTTGAAAATGGCTGATTACTACGGGTATTTGCCTAAAAGAGAAGATGTCAAAATTATTGGTGATATAGAAACTTTAAAGAGAAAGTTTACTTTAAAGAGAGATATTTGGAATTATCCGGCCCTTGCTGCCTTTCATTCCAAAAAACTGACACACTTTTTTTATTTCTCAAGATGGGCAAAACTGCTACATGATATCATGTATCTATTTAGAACGAGACCCATTCAGTAATTATTATCGATACTTTAACTATACTATTACTTTACAAGGAGAGAATTAACGAAACGATGGATGAAACGAAGAGACAGGATTTCGATGTAGAAAAAGCCTGGCATGAACAAAAGTTTTATATAGATTCTGGCCACTGGACATCTCATCCGTTATTTGCTTCTCGTGAAAGACACTGGTTGCAGAATCATGTAAAAAAAATAAGATTTTATAGTTTTTTGTATAGGTTTATTAAAAAAGAGTATTATAAAAATGGCGCCGATGTTTTGATGGCACCCTTAGGAGATGGCTATGATTTACAATATCTGCAAGGTATTTATAAAAATATTTGCGGAATTGATCTTTCGCCGATAGCTCTTAGTAAATGTCCGAACGTAGTAACAAAAAAAGAAGGGGATATTTTAACTTCTGGTTATGAAGATGAGTCTTTTGATATTATTATTTGCGCTCTGTTTCTTCATCATGTTCATGATATTGGATTTGAACCTTTCGTAAGAGAGTATTATAGAATCTTACGTAAAGGAGGGGTGTTGGCCATTCTCGAACCCTCCTCATTGTACCCAATAAGCTGGATTTTTGCTTATTTGCATAAAATTATGGGTAACGTTACAGGAAAAGTGGAAGGAGAAAGACCTATCTCACCACTTTGTTTAAACAAAATACTTACTGAAACAAATTTTAAAAAAGTTTGTATTAGAGGAATCACCTTAAACCATGTAAGATTTCCTTTCTGGATACAGACATTTATTAATTTGTTAGATTATCCAATAAGACGTTTTATTCCATTCAATCTTTTCTCAGAAAGCGTTGGATGGTATTGTAAAAAATAGACAGAATAGAGAGGTAAGTAATGGCTAATATTTTATTAACAGGCGGAAGAGGCTTTATTGGTACCAATTTGACAAATGAATTACGATCACGTGGTTATAATGTATGGACAAGTGATATTTTGCAAGGAGAAGACCTTCAGCACCTGAAGGCAGATACTGGTGTCTATCAGCAAATGGATGTTATTTGCAGGCAATACAAATTTGACTATGTATATCATCTTGCGGCTGAATACGGCCGCTGGAATGGCGAAGACCACTACGAAAACCTTTGGCGTACAAATGTGATTGGAACCAAAAACATGTTGCGATTACAGGAACAACATCGGTTCAAGATGATATTTTTTTCCAGCGCAGAGGTGTATGGTGACTATGAAGAACTTATGTCAGAAGATGTAATGGAGCGCATACCAATAAAACAAATGAATGACTATGCAATAACGAAATGGGCCGGTGAGCTACAATGTTTAAATCATACAGCAATGTTCGGCGTCAAAGTCGTGCGTGTACGTCCTGTAGGTTGCTATGGTCCGCACGAGTATTACAGTAGGTACAGAGGTGTTATCCCTATTTTTGTTTACCACTGTCTTATGAACAAACCATTCACAGTATACAGAGGTCATAAAAGAATCTTTGACTATGTTGAAGACACGTGCAGGACCTTTGCTAACATTACGGATAATTTTATTCCCGGTGAAGTCTATAATATCGGTAGCAAGGAAGAATGGTCAATTAGTATCGAGGAACTTGCCGATATTGTTTTGAAAGAGACTGGAGCCAGTCCGAGTTTGGCGGAATACAAAGGTGAAGAAGGATTTACTACACGAGTGAAGGTTGTTGACTTCTCGAAGTCACGCAGGGATTTAAAACATGATCCGAAGATAGATATATATGAAGGAATCAAGCGCTACGTGGCATGGGCAAGGAAAGTTTATAATAAATAAATATTAAAAGTTGCAGGAGATATTTTATGGAAGATTATAAAAAACATTATGAAGGCAAGATTGTTTTGATTACCGGTGGTGCCGGAGCAATTGGGTCGAACTTAACAAAGGCGATAGCCGGGCTCAACGCAAAAATGGTTATTGTTTTTGACAATATGTCTGCTGCCTATGAGTGGAATATCCCTTCGTTGCCAAATGTGCTTTTCGTGAAAGGTTCGGTCACGGACGAAGTTGCCTTAAAACGTGTTTTTGCACTTAAACCAGACATCGCATACCATCTGGCAGCCTTTTTTGCTAATCAAAATTCTGTTGATTTTCCTCAACACGATTTAATTATCAATGGTTTAGGCACATTACTTGTTTACCAGTATGCCCAGATGTCAGGAACCGATAGGCTCGTGTATGCTTCCTCGGGTTGTTCGATATATGGTTCGGCTGCGCCATTGCCATTGAAGGAAGATTTTATGTCCATGCATCTGACAACACCATATCAAATAACAAAAATGCTGGGTGAATTATATGGGAATTTCTTTTATCATCATTACGGTTTGCCGATCGTAAAAACGCGTTTTTTTAATTCATATGGACCTGGCGAGGTACCCGGACAATACCGTAATGTAATTCCAAATTTTATATTCAGAGCTCTCTCCGGATTGCCTTTACCCTTTACAGGTAATGGCGATGAAACAAGAGATTTTACATATGTTCTGGATATAGTCGATGCGCTCTTGCGGGCAAGTTATTACGAACAAGCAATAGGTCAGGAGATGAATATCGCATCAGGCAGTGAAGTGAATATACTTCAGATGGCTGAACTTATCAACGAGTTAACCGGAAATAAGGCCGGGATCGTCAGGGCTGAACGGAGGATATGGGATACAAAGAAAAGACTACTTGCCTCAATAGGCAAAGCCAAAGAACTGTTGGATTATGAGCCGAAGATGAATTTTCAGGACGGCTTGAATATCACAATTCAATGGTTTAAAGACAACTGGGAAAACATTCGTCGCGATGCAGAGTTTCCTCCGGGTATGTCCGCTGCAGCATTTGGAGTGACTGTAAAAAGATGAATTAGGGTAATACTATGCTAAAAAGCAAAAACATTTGGGTTATATCTGAATTATATTATCCGGAGGAAACATCAACGGGACATTATATGACCAAGATTGCAGAGGCATTAGCAAAAGAATTAAGCGTTAAAGTTCTGAGTTCCAAACCTAATTATGCTTCACGTGGAATATACGTTCCAAGACGTGAAATTCATAATAATGTGGAAATTTATCGTTGCTTTTCAACTACATTCAATAAAAACAATCTTTTTTTGAGAATTATTAATATAGTAACAATAAGTTTATCTATTTTTATAACATGCATCATAAAAATGAGAAGAGGCGATATTGTCTTAGTGGTTACTAATCCACCATTATTGCCATACATTGCAGTATTTGCATGTCTTATGCGAAAATCGAAATGTTTAATTCGAATTGATGACGTATATCCCGATATTTTGGTTGTATCAGATATCATATCAAGGAATGGCATACTTTTTAATATGCTTAATAGGAGCACTAAATATCTTTATAAAAAAGCCGATTGTATTATTACCTTGGGAAGAGATATGCGTTCGCTTGTTGCGAACAAAATGAATGGTAATAACAATAGTATAAATGTAATAACAAATTGGGCCGATGTAGATGAGGTTAGCCCTATCCCGAAAGCTACTAATAATCTATTGAAAGAACTCGGATTATTTGACAAATTTGTAGTGCAGTGTGCAGGCAATATAGGGAGAGTTCAAGGCATTGAATGTCTATTTGCGGTTGCAAAGCAACTAAAAGTTCATAAAGACATTCATTTTTTATTTATTGGTTCTGGTGCAAAAAAGGAATGGCTTGTGGAACAAATTGAAAAGAGCAATATGAAAAATATAACTGTACTTGGTAACAGGCCACGAAGTGATCAGGTTAATTTTCTAAATGCCTGCGACATAGCGGTTGTTTCATTGATGCCAGGAATGCTTGGAGTTTCCGTTCCAAGTCGAATGTATAATATTTTTGCAGCAGGAAAGCCGATCATTGCGATAGTTGATGAGAATTCAGAAGTAGCATTAACAGTGGAGGAAGAAAGATTGGGATGGGTTGCCACCCCTGATGATCCTGCTAAGATAGCTGATATTATTTTAATGGCAAAGTCACATCCTGCATTGATTGAAGAAATGGGAAAAAAAGCACGAGATATGGCCGAAAGTAAATATTCTTATAAAAAGATTTTAAATGCTTATCTTACAATCATGGATGGAATGGTAAAAAGCTAAAATAGCATGATATGTGGCAATATATTAGTAACCGGTGTTGATGGTTTTTTGGGCTCGGCAATTGTTCGTCAAGCGGTTAACGCTGGTTTGTCGGTAATTGCAACTGACCGGTTTGGCAAATTGAAATTTTCTGGTGTTGATTACATCCCCGCCGATATTCTTAATCCTCTCAGTTTGTCGAAAGTATTCGATGGAGCGAACTGCGTGTGTCATGTCGCGGGATTGGCGCATATCTTTAACAAATATGAAGCGTCAGGGGCGCCCTTCTATGAAGTGAATGTTGCAGGTACGAAAAATGTTGCACATGCTGCGATCAGAGCCGGAGTGCAACATTTTATATTTATAAGCTCAGTTTCTGTTTATGGTGGTGAGTCACACGGAAAAAATGAGGACTCAGAGTGTTTTCCGGAAGGACCATATGCGGAAAGCAAATGGAATGCAGAACAGCTGCTTACCGGTCTTTGCCAGAGAGAAGGGATGGATCTCACAATTTTGCGTCTGGCAACACTTTACGGTGAGGAGGATCCGGGCAATGTGGCCCGTCTTATTCGATCAATAGATCGAGGACGATTTGTCTGGGTCGGTAAAGGTAAGAATCCTAAGAGCCTTCTTCATCGAGAGGATGCCGCTCGGGCATGTGTTGAAGCTATTAACAAACCTCAACCTGGAATAAATATTTATAATGTTTCTGGACCAGCTTGTACTATGAAGGATATTGTGGAAACCATTGCTACTGCTTTAGGAAAACGAGTGCCTTCATTACATATACCCTCATCTTTTGCGTTAGGTTTTGCTAAAATATTGAAAAGATTTTCTTTAAATCATGGCAAGTTTAGTACTGTATACGATACTCTACAAAAGTGGTTGGCTGATGATTATTACAATAGGGATAAATTTTGTAAGGCTTTTGATTTTAAAACTAATGTAAGTTTGGAAGAAGGAATAAAGCGAGAAGTGTCATGGTATAAAGATTCAGGAAATTAAAATAGAAATGAAACGTATTTTTGACCTTCTTGCGGCGATCGTTATCCTGGTGATTATCAGCATCCCGCTGCTGATCATCGCTTTGCTCGTGAGGCTGACCTCGAAGGGGCCTGTGCTGCACTGGTCGGACAGGGTGGGCATCAATAACACGATATTCAGGATGCCGAAGTTCAGGACAATGCGGATCGAGACACCTCCTATTGCTACACATCTTTTAGATGATCCGGATAAATACCTTACGCCCATTGGACCACTTCTGCGAAGATTCAGCCTCGATGAGTTCCCTCAATTGTGGAGTGTCCTGAAGGGTGATATGAGCCTGGTCGGTCCGAGGCCGGCGCTGTATAACCAGTATGATCTGATCGAACTGAGAACAAAAAAGGGCATCCATATGCTTGTTCCCGGGATTACTGGCTGGGCGCAGGTGAACGGCAGGGACATCCTTACGATCCCCATCAAAGTAGAATACGACGATTATTATCTGCAACACCGATCCTTCTTGTTTGATATGAAGATCTTATACATGACCTTCCTGAAGGTCGTCAAGCGGGAAGGGGTTACCCACTAATTATCCATTTTAATCTATTATAGGTTTGTTTGAATTGAGGGCGTTCTTGAGCAATATTGAAGAACGCCCTAATCTATTTGATCCGTTGCTAAACACTACCCTCCAGCGTACCGCTCAATCACGGAGGGGTGATCATATCCGTCGGTACTGTCGAATGAAGCTTACTCCACGTAGTCCCGTTATACGTATAGAGTCCCGATGCCCAAGTGACATAGAGATTAAATCTCGAGGCGAACATGTCTGTTGGAACCGTTGAATGGATCTTCGACCATGCGCTGCCGTCCCACATATAGAGCCCCGATGGCCAGGTAGCATAGAGCGTGGAATCCGCAAGGACCACCATCTTTGTCGGGACAGCCGTATGGATCTTGGACCATGTGCTCCCGTCCCACACATAGAGGCCTGATGCCCAGGTGGCATACAGGATGGGACCAGCAGCGGCCATGTTTGTCGGGGCAACTGAATGGATCTTGGTCCATGTCCCGGTGCCGTCATAATCAAACGCATAGAGCCCCGATGCCCAGGTGGCGTATGCCGTTTTACCACGATTACCATGGCGTGCCTGCGTCCAAGGGGCATTGTCGCTTACCCAATTGTCGACCTCTTTCATCAGACCGAAATTTTTTTGAAATTGGTTAAAAACAGGAGGCTGATTAACTCCACCCTCTATTGCTTGTCGGCGAATAACATATTGAGTTCCTTGTCCCGATTGGGAAACAACCTGGAACTTCACGCCATTAGTCGCATCACCATACGACCAACCGGTCCCTTCCGGCCCGGTCTGGAAAAACTTGTATTCCACGCCGGTGTCGCACTGATAACCCGCGTCTTCCGTCACCCTGAGATACTTATAACCGGTATTGCCGTCGTTGTCGTAATTCCATTCACTTACCTGGTAATAATCACTTCTTCCGCATTGATTCTGGCCGCCAGCGCCGATCGTCATCGTTACAGGCCAGCTCGTGCCGTCAAATTTTGCCCTGGTAAATTTTATAGTATGACCAGTGTGGAACTGCCAGAATGGTGCGGCATCGGCAATAGCGGCAGCGACAAAAATAAAACATCCAATTAGCGCAAATACCTTTAGTTTTGAGAACATATTGTTCTTCCTCCTTTTATAAAAATTTCGGTGTGTATTTTGTGCAGATAATGTGCCTTTAGTACTGAGCTGAAAGAAAATATATAATCCACTATTTATAGCATTAATTAAGCACAATAAAAGAGGGAAAGCAAGTGTTTTACATATGCATACCTTAAGAAATTGAATTACCCGGTAATCTTTCAATGTTCCCGCAAACATACAATGAAGTTACCACTGCCAAAGGAAAATATTGGGTTGTTTTTCAGCTTGACATACGTTAGTGGTTGTATAACAATATTGCCAAATGCAACATACTATGTCGGGGTAAACCATGGAAAAAACAAAAAGAAATATCTGTAGAACCTGTCTTCTGATAGCCTTTGCATTGATGCTGTTGCAATCCCTCTGCGGCGGCTATGCCTTTGCGGAAGGTGAGCTGGTCTCCGCGCCGATGAACCCTGAGTTTCTTTCATATATGGAAGCCCTCCAGAAGGAAAGGGTCATGGCGACTGGTGTTACCCATGAGGGCCGCGGCCTGGGGTTGGTCCCTTCGCCCCTGAACCTTGACTACCTCGCAGGCATCAATATCTTTGGCGCCCCCCAGGTCCAGGAGCTGGCAGAAGCCCCTCTCAGATTAGGATTTCCTGTTTCGTATGACCTGAGAACCCAGGGGAAGCTCACGCCGGTCAGGGACCAGAGTACCGGCAATACATGCTGGACCTTCGCGACCTATGGCTCGGTGGAGTCCAACCTTCTCACCGGCGAGACAGACGATTTTTCCGAGAACCACATGAAGAACACGCACGGGTTCGACTGGGGATACGACAGCGGAGGCAACGGGGACATGGCGACGGCATACCTCGCCCGCTGGAGCGGCCCCGTCAACGAAGCGGACGATACTTACAACGCCGGCTCAGGAGTGTCCCCTCCAGGGCTTTTGCCCAGGAAGCATGTCCAGGGGGTCATATACATCCCGCAGCGCACATCATCGTCGGACAACGACAATCTGAAGAACGCCGTCATGTCGGCCGGCGCCGTTTATGCAACGATGTATATAAGCCAGGACGCAAGCTATTATAATGAAGGTACATACGCTTACTACTATTACGGTGCATCCGGCTCCAACCATGCCGTCGCAATCGTGGGCTGGGATGATAATTACAGCAGCGCAAACTTTCCCAGCGCCCCCCCGGGGAACGGAGCCTTTATTGTCAGGAATAGCTGGGGGTCTGGTTTTGGCGACGGGGGGTATTTCTATATCTCCTATTATGATACCAAGCTGGCATATACAACAAATTACCTGTTCTACAATACCGAACCTGTGACAAACTACAGCCGCATCTACCAATATGACCCGCTTGGATGGACGTCTCAGATAGGATATTCAAGTGAAACCGGCTGGTTTGCCAACATCTTTACTGCACAGGCGAGCGAAAGTCTGGTTGCCGTCAGTTTTCACAATACTTCGGCTAATTCTCCTTATGAGATCTACATCTACACAGGGGTAACGGCAGGGGTCCCCAGGAGCGGGACGCTTGCCGCGACGGAGACAGGCACGATACAGTATCCCGGCTATACGACTATTGACCTGTCATCCCCGGTTTACCTCGCATCCGGTGGAAGGTTCTCCATCGTCGTCAAGCTGACCGCGCCCGGCACAAACTATCCGATCTCGCTTGAGCATTGGATCGAGAACTATTCGGGTAGCGCTACGGCCTCTGCCGGACAGAGCTTCATCAGCAGCAGCGGTAGTCCCTGGTCAGACCTGACAACGCTTGGAACCCATGATAAAGACAACGTGTGTCTTAAAGGATTTACCACAGAAGCGTCCTCCCCCCTCTACGCCACCTGGGCATCGGGCCTCTATCAAGAGAACGGGAACACGTGGTCAAAGCTCCACGCGATGGTCCCGACAAGCATGGCCGCTTCAGGCTCAGCCCTTTACGCCACCTGGGCATCAGGCCTCTACCAGTGGAACGGCACGACATGGACGAAGATACATGCTGCTGTTCCGACAAACATGGCCGCCTCAGGTCCAAACCTTTACGCTACCTGGGCATCGGGCCTCTATGCGTGGAACGGCATTACATGGACGAAGATACATGCTGCTGTCCCCACCGCAATGACGGCGGGAAATAACACCCTTTACGCTACCTGGGCATCAGGGCTCTACCAGTGGAACGGCATTACATGGACGAAGATACATGCTGCTGTCCCCACCGGTATGGCTGCAGGTAGCACCAACCTCTACGCTACCTGGGCATCAGGGCTCTACCAGTGGAACGGCATTACATGGACGAAGATACATGCTGCTGTCCCCACCGGTATGGTTGCAGGAAGCGCCAATCTCTACGCCACGTGGCCATCGGGCCTCTTCCAGTGGAACGGGAGCGCCTGGTCCAAGCTCCATGCAACGGTCCCCTCCAGCATGACGGCAGGGAGCAACACCATATATGCTGCCTGGGCATCGGGCCTCTTCCAGTGGAACGGGAGCACCTGGTCCAGGCTCCACTCCACGGAGCCGACGAACATAAAGGCGGGGAACTGAAGAAAAGGAACAGGTACGGTAGCGAGAGGCCCCTGATCGAGGCAGACAGGATAGTATTGACGGGGGGTGAAGAGACGATACCGGTATACCTTGGATAAATGTTTGTGATGATTGAGGAAAAAAGCCGGACAGTTTCTTTAAGGTATTAATATGTTAAGCACTTGCGCTTTTTCTTTTTTATGCTACAATACATATGAATAGTGGGGTTGGATATCTCTGATAGCGAAGCTGTGTTGTTGATAGAGCGATCTACAACAAAATCTTTCTTTGAGGGAGGTTTAATATGTCTTCAAAGTTTAAGGTATTGATATTGGTTTCATGTCTTCTCTTTGCTGCTGCCGCTGTTGCTGACGCTGAGCCTTTCTGGGCATTCCACACGGGACATGTTTCAAAGTACACCAGGGCGAAATGGGACGGCACAAGCTGGCCCGTGACGATGACGGTCAAGAACGCGGTGGCGCCCGGCGGCTCCTGTACCAGCGCCCAGTATTACGAAGTGGATGAATGGAATTATGAAAACACCGGAGAAACCGAAACGATACAGCTCGGAGTGAACGATACCTCCGGCTTCCGGTGCGTAGGAGGCACGGAATACAAGTTCTTCCAGACAGGGCCGGAGGGGACGGGCTGGGATCATCCTGCCGAGGGCGGAGGGACGATGAAGTACCAGGTCGTCGCCCAGTATAACGGCGGAAACAATTACGCCATCCGCTCCTACAAGCTCGATGTCGACGGTGTGACGACCAACCCGCCCAACTTCTCACATTTCCAGCGGGGCTTCGGCCTCATAAAAGAAGTGGACCGGTGGGTGCCGGACAATGCCCCCTGGACGCAGGCGAAGCACGGCAATCGCGGACTGACAATGTACGCTGTCTGGCCATCGGGCATCTATGTGTATGATTATGAAGGAACCAAAGAATGGAAGAAGGTCCACTCCTCTGTTCCGTCGGATATTGTAGCCGCGGGCCCCATCCTATACGCCGTCTGGCCCTCGGGCATCTACTTATGGGACGGGAACGTTTGGCACAGGATCCATACGGCCGTTCCGTCAAAGATGGTAGCCGTGAGCAACAGGATCTATTGCTCATGGCCATCGGGGCTCTATATGTGGACGAACGTCACCAATACGTGGACGAAAGTCCATTCAACGGTCCCAAGCAACATGTTCGCATCGAGATTGATGTTCTATGCCACTTTTTCAGTTGGGGTTTTTCAACACGACGGGACAGCATGGAGCAAGATTCATTCTGCAATTCCAACAAAGATGATCACGCCTCCGTGATGGGGCGGGAACGTCGAGAATACCCGACCTGCATAACCGACGGGTCCTCAAGATAACTAATATATCGGGGAGGGACGGTTCCCTCCCCCTTTTTTATTACCCACGATGTTGCCCTTTCCTGACAGTACCCCGTCTTTAGTGAACAAACCTTTTTTTGTGCTATAAGAGTATAAAAGAGATCAAAGTGGGCTTATTAGCTCGCACCGCCAGGGGCAAGATTTCAGCAACAAAATCCAAATTAATTTATTTTAAAAGGGGGAAAACTATTATGTGCTCAAAATTAAAAGTATTTTTGTTAACAGGCTTTTTTTCTTTTGATTGCCACCGCAGTGTTTGCCGAACCGTTCTGGATATTCAAGACCGGGCATACGACCAAGTATACAAGGCAAAAATCGAATGGCGAAAACTGGCTTGTGACAATGACCATCGGCGCCGGCAGCCAAAGCCAATATGGGAGAAACGATTTCTATAAGGTAGATGAAAAGAATTACGACAACGACAGCAAAACTACATCGCATTACCTCAGGGTGATCGAGACCAAGGGTTGGCAATGCAATACCGGCACCGGCATAGCGTACAAATTTCTTGAAGTCGGGAAGCCGGGAGGATACGGTTGGTCGTATGGTGATAACACGAATGGCGTGAAGTTCCAGATCGCTGCAGTATCGAGGTTCGGAGCTATGATTACTGTCCGCCGGTATGAAATACAGGAAGAAGTTTCTCACCCGCCCGTTTTTAACACTTTTTTATAAAAGGTTTTGGCCTGATGAAGCAGTCAGATATGTGGGTGGTTGAAGCTACGAGGCCCTGGACAAAGGCCCGCCATGGGTTTCGCGGCAGGACGTTATATGCGAACTTCACCGGACTTGGCCTTTATAAATACGATTATGAGGGCACGGGATCATGGACCAAGATTCACTCATCGGTCCCCACAAGCATGGTCGCCTTAGGTCCCATCCTTTACGCTACCTGGCCATCGGGGCTCTATCTTTGGGATGGAAACGCATGGTCAAAGATCCATACGTGCGCTCCGACGAAGATGGTGGGTGTAGGTTCCAGGCTTTACGCTACCTGGCCATCGGGGCTCTATATGTGGGACGGCAGCGCATGGTCGAAGATCCATTCAACGGTTCCAACGGACATGTTTACCTCAAGATTTGACTTCTTTGCTACCTATCCGTCAGGACTTTATGAGCACGACGGGAGTACGTGGAGCAAGCAGCATTCGGTAGTACCGACGGAGATGATCACACCTCCGTGATTTAGCGGACACACCGGAAGGTGGGGCTCGTAGAATAACTGGCAGGCCCTGAAAGACCCGTTTATAGAAAACCTATTTATCGGGGAGGGAGAGATCCCTCCCCGTTTTTTTGTCTATAATGCTGTAGTTGCAGCCCCTCAATAATCTCACCAACGGTTACAAAGTCCTCTTCGTCCTTACCTCGTAACCTCCACCCCCTTCCGCTTCACGCATCACGCACTACGCACCTCGTCCTTAGATCTCCCGCCTCATTCCATTTCCTCATTCCTTATATTACCCATTTCGCGCTATGCGCAAGGTGGGTAATATAACGTTGCTTCGCCGGCGGGTCATTGTAAACGATGGCTGTAATGAAGAAGTTCCGCACGCCAGGATAAAAGGCGGGATTAACATGGATATTGTTACCCTCGTATTGACAAACATAGCCATTCGTTGAATAATATAAAACTACCATGATATTAGTGAAAAATGATTCATTGCAAAGACTTATAAAAAGATTCCGTATTTCGGGAGAAACGCGATCCATAAAATCTGTAGTAAAAACAGATGACAGAATAATTATCGTTTCTGTGACAGACGTTTTATTTGTTATTTTGTAGTGTATAACATGTTTTTTCGGATCACACGGGATGAACAGTAAGAATAAGACCAGGAAAAAGACAGCCGCAAAAGGCTCCGCCAAGCGGAAACCGGCCGAAGAATCTTCAATAAAGACAAAAACTTTGTTGGATAAAATCTTTGCCAGCATCAAATCCGGGGTTTTTGTAGTCGACGCAGCAACACG
>JAQTNJ010000008.1 GCA_028713955.1 Syntrophorhabdaceae bacterium | reverse complement strand
TCTCCATGACGGTCATGACGAGAGAGCTGATTATATTGAAGCTCGCCACGAATATGATGAGCGCAAGGATGATGAACATGGCGATCTTTTCAAGCTTCAGCGCCGAAAAGAGGTTCCTGTTCATCTCAATCCACGTCCGTGCAAAATAATTCGACCCGAGCCGCTTTACGATCTCTTTCCGCAGATCATTTGCCATGTAGACATCGGCGAGCTTCACCTCGATGCCCGTTGCCCCGATGCCCATGATCTCTTCTATGTCCTTAAGCGGCATGATGATGAGTGTATTGTCGATCTCGTACATGCCCGTCTCGAAGATCCCGCCCACCTTCACCTTCACCGTCTCGGCCGTGGCGCCCATCGGCGAATACCCTCCGAAAGGCACCATGAGGGTGAAGCTGTCGCCGGGCAAAAGACCGATGTGTTTTGACAATTCTTTACCGATGAGGATATTGCCTTTTTTGTTCAGGGTATCGATGCTCCCTTCCTTGATAAGCCTGTTCATGAATTGCACATCGCCGGCATTGAGGCCCTTCACCGCGACACCTGACAGCTGCCTGCCGTTCTGGACCATCGCCTGAAAGCTCACGAAGGGAAACGCATGGGTTACGCCATCGACCTTTTTGATGACCTCCACTGTCTTCTCCGGATCACGGATCTCACCATTTATGTTCAATATAAGTATGTGGGGGTTGACACCCAGGATCCTTTCCCTGATCTCATCCTGAAATCCAGTCATCACTGCGATGACAACGATGAGCGCCATGACGCCTATGGCAATACCGACGATCGATATCCACGTGGTAAAGGATATGAACGCCTCTTTTCGTTTCGACCGGAGGTATCGTAATCCTATAGTTGTTTCGTATTTCACGGTCTCAAAAGCGGAAAAAATATCACCTCTCGTATCGAAGGGCTGTCCGTAAGGACCATCGTGAGCCGGTCGATCCCTATGCCTTCACCTGCAGTAGGAGGGAGACCGTACTCAAGGGCCGTTATGTAATCTTCATCCATCATAACACCCTCTTCTTTATCCTTGATCTGTTCAAGGAATCTCTCCTTCTGGTCCGCAGGATCGTTGAGTTCGTTAAACCCGTTTGCTATCTCCATGCCTGATATGTAAAGTTCAAATCTCTCGGTGATCTCGGGGTGTTCCTTGCTCCTTTTTGCCAGCGGCGATACCTCTACCGGATAGTGTGTAATAAATGTGGGCTGTAAAAGCTTCTTTTCACAGAGCTCCTCAAAGATCTTTGTAATCAGTTTGCCCTTTGTGTCCTTCTCCGCGCCTTCTATCTCCAGCTCTTTGGCAAAGGATGCGAGCCTCCCCGCATCGTTTATGAGGGAGAGGTCGAAATCGCCGAGTTCCCTCAACGCCTCCTCGATGGTCATCCTGCGCCATGGTGTCGAAAAATTTATCTCCTGGCCGTTGTATATTGCGGTATAGCTCCCGAAAAGCTCATAGACGAGCGATGATACCATCTCTTCCGTAAGTGCCATTAGATCCTCGTACGTCGCATATGCCTGGTAGAACTCGAGCATCGTGAATTCAGGGTTATGCCTTACCGATATACCTTCGTTCCGGAAGTTCCTGTTGATCTCAAAGACCCGCTCTAAACCGCCGACAACAAGCCTTTTCAGGTAGAGCTCCGGGGCTATCCTCAAAAAGAGATCCATCCCGAGGGCATTATGGTGGGTGATGAAAGGCTTTGCGACGGCGCCGCCGGGGATCACGTGCATCATTGGCGTCTCGACCTCGATGAAGTCTCTTGCTATAAAATATCGCCTGATGTATTCAATGATCTTTGCCCTCTTTGTAAAAACCTCCCTGACCTTTTCATTGACGATGAGGTCGAGGTATCTCTTCCTGTACCGTTCTTCGACATCCTTTAGCCCGTGCCATTTTTCAGGAAGCGGTCTGAGTGACTTGGTGAGCAGCTTCATGTCTTCTGCGAGGATCGTCAATTCGCCGGTCTTTGTCTTAAAGACCTTGCCGTGAACACCTACAATGTCACAGATATCGAACCGCTTGAACACATCGTAACCGGGGCTCCTGAGGGCGTCCTTCCTCACATAGACCTGGACCTTGCCTTTTCTGTCCTGGATATGGAGAAAGGCGCTCTTGCCAAAATCCCTGAATGCCATGATCCTCCCTGCAACAGAAACACGTTCTTCGCTTCCTTCCAGCGCATCGTGCGAAGCGGTCCCGAATCGTTTCTCTACTTCCTCCGTGGTCGTATAGGGACCTCTGTCCTGAGGATACGTTTCAATACCAAGATCACGCAAGGCCTTTTCTTTCTCCTGTCTGATATGGATCAACTCATTGATCGGCTCCATCTTTCACTCCTGTATTAAGCTCATGGCTCATAAAACGTGGACGCGCTCATGCGTATACGCGTAAACGCGATTAGCTCCCTGCTCTCTGCTGCATTTTATATTTCTACTATAACATCATAATCGAGGGTTTTCACTATTTTCCCGTCCAGTATCTCGCCGATGGCACAGTCGCCCCTGATAAAGGCGATGCC
Organism: Syntrophorhabdaceae bacterium; assembly: GCA_028713955.1. Classification (NCBI taxonomy): domain Bacteria; kingdom Pseudomonadati; phylum Thermodesulfobacteriota; class Syntrophorhabdia; order Syntrophorhabdales; family Syntrophorhabdaceae; species Syntrophorhabdaceae bacterium. Next base: position 34,982 of record JAQTNJ010000008.1, on the reverse strand, counting down.
GTCTATATCCGGTGCCTGGGTGATGAGTCGTCCAGCCATTGAAGCCTCTTCTTTACCTTCAACGATCACCTTCATGGTTTTTCCTTCAAGCCTCTTTAAGCGCTTTTGCGATATCGTTTTCTGCAGTTCCATGACAGCGTTGTAGCGGGATTGTTTTATGCCCTTCTTGATGTGTCCCCGGAGGCGATACGCAGCCGTGCCCTCTTCCCTGGAATACATGAAGGCCCCGAGCATATCGAACTCCTGTCGTCTGACAAAGTCCATGAGATTCTCAAACTCGTCCCCGGTCTCGCCGGGGAAACCGACAATCACCGTTGTCCGCAGCACAACATCGGGTATCTCTTTTCGAATCTTTACAAACAATGCATCGAGATCGTCTTTCCCATAGCCCCTCCCCATGAGCTTGAGGATCCTGTCCTCAGAATGCTGGATCGGGATATCCATGTAAGGGATTATCCTATCAGAGCGTGCGATCAAATCTATCAGCTCATCGCCGATCCCTTTCGGGTGCATGTAGAGAAGCCGCATGAAATAATCGCCTTCAATCACGAGGAGATTTTGAAGTAATTGTTTCAGGTCGGTCCCACCGTGCTTTCCGTAAGAGGTGATATCCTGGCCTATGATGTTTATCTCCCGGTAACCATTGTCTACGAGCCACTCGAATTCCCCTTTAATGTCCTCTATGGTTCTACTTCTGAGGCCTCCCCGGATAGCAGGGACAGTGCAATAGCTGCACCGGTTGTCGCAGCCTTCCTGGATCTTGAGATAGGCCGTGGGTTTATTTGTCAGTACCTTCCTCGGAAATGTCTCCGCGAACGAGCCTTCCCTGATAAAGAAACCTTTTCTGTCGGCAAGCATGTCAATCGCGTCATACCAGTTACGTCCAATGAAGAGGTCAACCTCAGGCAGAAGCTCCTTCAACTTCTCCCCATACCGCTCGACAAGACAACCGGTCACGATCACCTTTCTGTTTCCTCGCCCCGCCTCTTCAAGGATAGTCTCCACCGATTCTTTTGCAGCGTCAGCGATAAAGGCGCAGGTATTTATTATAACGGTGTCGCAGTCATCGGAGAGGATATGACCCTCTTCCTCCAGCCTGTGGCTTATATATTCTGATTCAACAAGATTTTTAGGGCAGCCGAGGCTGATGATCTTAAATTTCATTTGTAAATCCTCACGATCATGTGCCCTAATCTACAACAAAACAGGCCGCCAAAGCAAATGAGGCGAGGAGACTCAGCATATCGTATATCGAGGTTCCCAAGAGAACGTTCGGCGTGATGCGTTCGGCGAGAAATGCGATTCATAGAAATCATATATCGTAGACCGCAAAAGGCATTGGAGGCTGCCTTTGCAGTCCACTATATACGATATACTATCGACTATCGACTGCCCTTGTGATCTCGTAAAGCAGGCATCTGTCTTTACAGGCAGATGTTCTTTTGCCGGTGCATCCCGCGCCGATGCCGATTGTGTGGCAGAGGAAAAGATCGTACTTCAAAGGGTCGTCGGGCGAGAATATCTTTAATGCCTCCGTGATCTCGCGGGCTGCCTTGTGAGAATGTGTCCTTGCGGCGGTCCACCCCTGGCACCTGCCTATTTTGAAGATATGGGTGTCGAGGGGCATAATGAGGCCGCGCCTGTCGATAAAGTCCCATATCCCGATATCGATCGCGTCTTTTCTTACCATCCACCGGAGATAGAGGCTCCAGCGTTTCAGGGGATTCGTGGGGGACGGTTTAGGGAAAAAGAATGTAAGCTCGTTGCTGTCCCGGAAAAGATGCCTCCTCATCGCCCAGAGCGCTTCCCTGATATCGCCATGGTAATAGTTTTGCAGCATAGGACCGATACCACCGAACTCATTGATGATCCTCTGCAAGGTCCGAAGCAGGAGGACGATGTCTTTGTCTTTCTGGAACCTGTAATAAAGGCCCCGGGCTTTAGAAAAATCCCCCTTCCTGATAAAATTGTATGGGCTTGCTCTCATAAGCCCGAAAAGTTTTTCGAGGAATGTCCTGAACGTCTCTATCTTCCCGTAGGCAAACTGGGAGGCAAGAAAACCGGCAATCTCCCTGTCGCGGTTTTCCCGGTATCTGTGAATAAATACTACGGGGTCGTTTATGTCATTACCGGCGAGGTCTTCTTTGTGCCTGTCGTATATGGTCTTGAGATTAATGGTATTTAACTCTCCGTCCCTTAAACCAGCTATCAGCTGTCAGCATACAGTGGTCAGCTAAAACAAAAAAGGCTTTACGCTGATGGCTGAAAGCTGGTCGCTGACGGCTAAACCAGCATCGAGCATCAAGCATTTTTTCTTTTGCAGTTCACTATATGCTATTCACTATCGACTGCCTCTTTTACCGTTCACTTTTCACTGCCTTTATTCACCGCATCTGCAAGTCTCTTCTTCCATTCCTCAAGGCGCTCGTTGAAGGCGTGGGCAACCTCATCAAGGGTCTCTTTCCATTCATCCCATGTCTGCGTGTTTGGCTCAATACCGTTGCCGGTTATCCCCCTTGCCTTAAGCTTATCCTCTATGCGGGCGCTGATTATCATCTTCCGCTTTTCCATTTCTTTGGTAAAATTTTTCTGTAAAGCCTCTAATTCGAACCCCAGGCGCTCATCAAGACCACTGCCCGTGAGATGAAAAAGGGCAAAGATCTTTTTATTATCACCTGTTAAGTCAAATCCCTCGATCAAGGCATCGAGCAGCGACTTTGATTTGAGGTTTTCATCGCCCTCAATATTATTCAGTTCTTTTTTCACACCATAATCGTCGATCATGCCTTCCTGGTACCGTCTCAATATTACCCTGACCTTGTTTTCGACGTCTTTTCGCGCGAACAATTCGCGTTCTTCTTCGTCCATCCCCAGGCCTTTTGTCTTTTCCATTGCCAGTTCAATGGCGCTTTTTATCTCAGACATAATGTATCACCAAAGTCCTTTTAGTAGGGAGTATGCAGTAAGCAGTAAGTGCCTACTGCCTACTTCATACTGCTTACTTCTTATAAAAGTCCACAGGATAAGCATCTCTCTTGTCATAATACTGCGGGCTGTATTCCACCACAAGGGCATCGTCCAGGCCATAGAAGATATGCGCCACGCCGGTTTCTACCCTGATCTTATGACCTTTTTCAAGAATATGCTCTTCGCGCTCTTTTGTATCTATGTCCATAAAGATTGCACGGATTTTTCCGCTGACAACATAGAATACCTCTTCCTTTTCTTTATGAAAATGGCTGCCCCTGTAAAGTCCCTTTTTCAGTTCAAATATTGCAACATGTCCGATATCCTCCCGGTATGAGATCTGTGCAAATTCACCCCGCTCCTCGTTCCACCTCTTCACGCCGTCGATCTCTCTTGTTTCAGGGAGCCTCTCTATGATTACCTTATCCATACGTACTGGTAAATTATGAACCAATTATTGTTTTCCTTTCAGTGCCTCTTCAAGTTTCGGCATATCTGCACCTACAACGATTTGACTATTGTTTATAATAAAAAACGGCGTGCTCTGTATACCGAGCTTCGCAACGACCGTCCTGTGGATACCCAGCAGGTCCTCAACGTCCTGTTTTTTACAGACCTCGTATTTCTGGTTGTCGAGTTTTCCCTGTGTGGCTTCGCTATAAGCCTTTTCCTTATCCTGTGAACAGAAGATGTACTTTATCTTATTCACCGAGTCCTTATGGTAGGGGAGGGGCAGGAAAAAGATATATTGCGTTACGTCGCTTCGCTTTTCTAAAAAGTTCGCTGCCCTGCGGCAATAAGGGCAATCAGGATCGGTAATCTCAATGACGGTATTTTTCCCGCTGCCGACCTTCAACGCCTTATCAAGGGGGAGTGATTTTATCTTTGAAAGGATAATCTCATTTTTCCTCAACTCTGCGACGTTTTTGCCTTCCCTGTTGATCATCTGGAAATCGCCTATTATAAAGTATCCCGGTTCCGGCGCAAACAAACCGATATCGGTGCCCTTTAAAACCTCATAGACCCCCTTGATATCCGATTCCCTGATAGAGTCGAACTGGAACTTGGGAAACATCTTTTTAAAGCTATCTTCTATGGGCCCTGCCGAGGCAAAACCGCATAAAGCAAAACTGCATACAATAAAACCCAACAATAAAAGCGTTGTATATGTTGCGCGTACCGCCTGTTTATTCATCACGTTGCCTCCTGTTGTTTGTCATGAAAATGAAATATACCATTAAAATGGATGACAGAATATAGAATTTGAGAAATTCTATATCACCAATCACCGAATACCTGATAAGCAAAGGGAATTTTTTTTCTTTATTTCAGTTCTTCCGTATGCCGGATAGGAGTTCAGTCCTGGTTCTTTGCAGCACATAAATATCATATATAGAGATAATATATCATTTTGTGATATTTTTATCTTGACATTACCCTTAGAAAAGTTAAAAATTTTGTTTGAAACGAAGTCTTTTGTGACGGAGGTAGGTCATTGGAAAAGAGAATAAGGATCTTAGTGGGCAAACCAGGTCTTGACGGACACGACCGTGGCGCAAAAGTGATAGCCCAGGCATTGAAGGATGCGGGGATGGAGGTTGTATACTCCGGTCTTCACAAGACTGTAGACCAGATCGTTCGTATGGCGATCCAGGAGGATGTGGACGTAATAGGCCTTTCCATTATGAGCGGTGCGCACATATCGCTTACAACCAAACTTTTGCAAAAGGCCCGCGAGCAGGGCATAGGGGACAAGATGGTTGTTGTAGGTGGAGTAATCCCGAGCAGAGATATCCCGAAACTGAAAGAGATTGGCGTAGCCGGCGTTTTCCCCGGCGGAGCGTCTTTCGATGATATTGTAGCTTTTCTGAAGGAGAATGTACCGCATTCTTAACCGGCCCTGAACTGTCCGGCCTCCGGACAGGATACAGGATATGAAGGAGTAACGTATGGGAGTGGCAAAATACACAAAGGATGACAAAGGGCGGATCGTTCAGGTTGACTACCCGTCCGGAATTAACGTGAAGGCCGTTTATGGCCCGGAGGATCTGGAACGGGTAGGGTTCTCATATGAAAAGGATCTGGCCGAGCCCGGCGTATACCCTTTTACCCGGGGGATACACCCTGAAGGGTACAGGAGCAGGGCCTGGACCACGAGACAGTACTCGGGATTCGGTACAGCCGCTGAGACGAACGAGCGATTCAAACTCCTGATTTCCCACGGCCAGACAGGACTGAATGTTGCTTTTGATCTACCGACCCAGATGGGCTACGACTCCGACGACCCCATGGCAGAAGGGGAAGTGGGCCGGGTTGGCATGGCCATCGACAGCCTTCGTGATTTTGAGATCGCCTTCGAGGGGATCGATCTGGCACGGATTGGCGCCGGCCTTACCATCAATGCGGTGGCCTCCATCATGCTGGCCATGTATCAGGCTACGGCGGAAAAGTATGGTTTTTCTGCCGATGTGATATCAGCGACACCACAGAATGACATCCTCAAAGAGATGATCGGAAGAGGGGCATGGATCTTTCCCGTGGAGCCTGCGGTCAAACTGATTGGCGACACCATCGAGCATTCGATCAAGGCCATGCCGAAGACGAACCCTGTCAGCATCAGCGGGTATCATATACGTGAATCCGGCGCCACGGTTGCCCAGGAGATTGCGTACGCCATACTCATAGCCAACGCCTATATCGATAACGTGCTGAAGAGGGGATACGACATTGATCAGTTTGTCGGCCGGTTTTCGTTTAACCTGGACATATTCGGCAACATCTGGGAGACGGTTGCAAAGTTCAGAGCGGGCAGAAAGCTGTGGGCCCGGAATCTGAAGGAAAGGTACGGCGTAAAAAAGAATTCGAATATGTTCATGCGTGGTATGTTCGGCGGCGGCGGCGGCGGACTGACAAAGGCACAGCCGGAGAACAACATCATGCGGGGCGCCTACTATGGGCTGGCGTCTGCACTTTCCGGTGCACAAACCACGGGCCTCTGCAGTTACGATGAGGCCTATACGATTCCTACGCCTCACGCTGCTATCCTATCCCTTCGGACATTGCAGCTTCTTATGGACGAAATAGGGCTCCGCGACACCGTTGATCCCCTCGCAGGAAGTTATTTCATCGAAACCATCACAAAAGAGATGGAGCAGAGGATCGAAGAGGAGATGGCCAAAATCGAAAAGGTCGGAGGGATCATTCAGGCCGTGACTACCGGTTATGCCCAGAGGGCCGTGGCACAGCAGGCATACGCATTTGAAAAGGGGATCCAGAGCGGTGAACTCCTCAAGGTGGGCGTCAACATTTATGCCGAAGGCGAAGAAATGGAAGTGGAACTTCACGAGTACAATTCAGAATCGGCAGATAGACAGATAGAAAATCTCCGTGCCCTTAAGAGGGAGAGGAACGACCGTGAAGTTACAAGGACCCTTTCCGCGCTGGAGGAGGCGGCAAGATCAGGCAAAAACGTCATGCCTTATCTGGTTGATTGTTGCAAAGCTTATGCCACCGTGGGAGAGATGACGCGGGTCTTCAGGGAAGTGTTCGGAGAGTTCCAGGAACCATCTGTTGTATAAGGTGCAGAATAGATGGGGTCGTGATGCCCCATCGTTTCTACTAAAAAACATAGGGAGGGAACAAATGAAGAAGACAAACATGTTAAACGTATTGGTGATTTGCCTGATCGGTTTTGCCTTAATAGCCGTCGGCAGCGTCAAGGTCTTTGCCCAGGAGAAGCAGATCAAGATACGGTATGCCACTCAGCTTCCGGCAACCCATCTGCTCACCAAGGCAGAGTTCAGAATGGCAAAGATGATCGAGGAAAGAACAAAGGGCAGGGTCAAAGTAGAGGTCTATCCCGGAGGACAGCTTTACAAGGCCATGGAGCTTTTAAAAGCGGTCATGAGCGGGGCGGTCGAAATGGGCACCACCCCGAATGCCATGTTCACAGGGCCTGTGCCTCTGCTGGACGTTATCGATATTCCTTTTCTGTTCAACGGCTATGACGATGTGGTGAAGCTCTGGAACGGAGAGCCGGGCGACCTGATGCGCAAACATATGGAGAAAATCGGCATTAAGGCAATCGCCTTCTCGGCATACGGAGATAGCATGTCCTTTTGCTCCCACAAGCCCCTCATAAAGCCGGAAGACTTCAAAGGGCTCAAGATACGGGGCAATACGAATATGAACGCAGATCTCGCCAAGGCCTTCGGCGCCTCTCCCGTGGTATTCGCTTCCGCGGAAGTGTATGAGGCCCTGCAAAGGAAAACAATCGATGCCGCCAGCTCAGGGCTCACATCCATTAAGGAGAGGAAGTGGTACGAAATGACCTCGCACGCTACCTTTCCCTATGCCGCTTACTCTTTATGGCCGGTGATGATAAACCTTAAATTCTTCAACAGCCTGCCCAAGGACATCCAGCAGGTGCTCATCGACGTCGGCAAAGACCACCAGGCCTATGTATTGAAAGAAACCGCCAGGGAAGATGCTGCGGCGGATAAATTTCTCAGGACCAAACTGAAAGTCTATGATCTGACTGCCAAGGACAAAAAGATATGGGCCGCTGCAGGGCAGAAGTTCATCATCGACAAATGGCTGAAGCGAACCGGCGATGAAGGCAAAAAAACGCTGGAATGGATCAACAAGAACATAGGGAACTAAGGGCTGATCCGCCAATATATGATCTAAGAAGGGAGGAATATGCCTATGGTTCGCAAGGGCTCAAGCGGTTTTTTTAATGGTGTGATATTCGGAGGCGGCTTATTGAGCGGCCTTTTCATACTGATCACCGCGATTCTGGTCGCCTTCGAGGTGGTGATGAGATACGTTGTCCAGAGACCGACCGAGTGGACCTTCGACCTGACCCTCTTTCTGATCATTTACGCAGCCTACCTCGGCTCAGCATTTACCATGAGGGAAGGGAAACACGTGAAGGTGGAATTCTTTGTCGAATGGCTGGCGAGGTACCCGCTCCCTTCATTTTTGCTGAAAATCTTTTGCAACGTTCTCGCATTTCTTTTCTGGGCATTTGCCACATGGACAACCTACAGAGAGACCGTGACGGCTTACCAACTCAATGATGTTACCATGTCCTACCTGCGCTGGCCCCTTGCCATTCCGCTGGCCGCCGTTGTATTTGGAGGCGTCCTCATCCTTGTCCAGCTCATCATAGAAACTGCCGGGCAATACAGCGCTTTCAGAAGGAGGAGCAGATGACAACACTCCTCCTTTTCCTCCTTTTTGTCGGCCTGTTGGTGGTAGGTGTGCCGGTCGCTTTTTCGCTTAGCATCGCGGGCGTTACCGGCATCTTCCTCACACTTGGGATCGACAAGGCGCTCGTCACCCTTCCCAATGTCATGTACGGAAGCCTGAACAGCTTTACTCTCATTGCCATCCCGCTCTATGTCCTCATGGGCAACATCATGATCAAGGGCAGGCTGAGCGACGAAATATACAATGTGTTGAACCACTTTATCGGTCATTTTCACGGGGGCATGTCCGTTGTGACCGTCTGCTTTTGCACGATCTTCGCTGCCATTTCAGGGTCAAGTGTGGCCACTGCTGCGACTGTGGGAATGCTGGTTCTGCCTGAAATGCTCCGGGCAGGGTATCAAAGACGGTTCATCTTCGGCCTTACTGCCGCAGGGGGCACCCTCGGCATCCTTATCCCTCCAAGCCTCAATTTTATCCTCTACGGGGCCCTGACGGATGAATCGGTTGGAAGGCTTTTTATTGCCGGCATCGTGCCCGGGTTGATTCTCGCCGGCATATTTATGATTTACTCGATACTTTTTTCCTGGAAGAAAGGGTACAAGAGCGACCTGCACAGCACCTGGGGAGACAGATTCAAGGCCGGGCGCCAGGCCTTCTGGAGCCTGCTCATCATTCCCATTATCATGGTGGGAATCTATATGGGCGTCTTCACTGCGACAGAGGCAGCAGGCGTCGGCGCTACATATGCTCTCGCTGTCTCTCTCATTAAAAGACGGCTCTCCGCAAAGGACATAATCGACCTGCTCCTCGATACCGTAAAGACGAGCTGCATGGTTTTGCTCATTGTGGTAGGGGCAATGATCTTTGGTTACGTGGTGACCGTATTGCAACTTCCGCAAACCATCATCAACGCGATGGTAGAATACAATGTGTCGGTGTGGCAGTTTCTCCTCGGGTCATTTTTTCTTATCCTCTTTTTAGGGTGTTTCGTAGAGTGCGTGACCATAATGGTCCTTATGGTGCCGATACTCTACCCGGTGGTGCTCCACCTGGGGATAGACCCTATATGGTTTGCCGTGTTTCTCACCGTAAATATGGAGTTGGCATTGATTACGCCGCCTGTCGGGCTCAATCTTTTTGTGATCAATACTATCGTCCCCGATTCAAAGCTGGGAGAGGTCTACAGGGGCGTTTGGCCGTTTCTTGTCATTATGTGTTCTTTTTTGCTGGTTTTATGTTTCTTCCCGTCTATAGCGACATGGCTGCCGACTATGATGATGGGAAAATAATATGAATGGAGAAGACGGAATATGAGTGTGAACAGTATGAACGTAGGCGAGTGGGTGACAAAATGGGCTTCTTTGAATCCCAGCAAGCCTGCCGTGATTTACGAAGACAAGACCTTCACCTACAAGGATTTGAACGAAGAGGTAAACCGGACGGTGCACATGCTCGAGGGTATGGGCGTCGGCAAGGGCGACCGGGTGGGCGTCCTTATGTACAACTCCTATGAACTTGTCGAGATCTTCTTTGCCCTTGGAAAGATCGGTGCCATCCTTGTCCCCCTCAACACGAGGCTTGTGGCCGCCGAACTGGAGTACATCATAAAAGACAGCGGGCTGGGCGTCCTTGTCTTCGGGGATGCCTTTATAAAAGTGCTGGAGCCCCTGAGAGCACGTATTCCTGTCAAAGAGGGGCATTACCTTTGCGTGGGGAAGCACCCGGCATGGGCAAAAGATTATACAAACGAGGTGGCGGGACAGCTTTCAGACGAGCCCACGGTGGATAAACCTGCAGGCGGAGAGGATCCCATCATCATCATGTACACGTCAGGGACCACGGGATTACCCAAGGGCGCCGTTCTGTCACATCGAAAAACCTTCTTCAATGCACTGAACGGAAACATCTATTATGGCCTTACACCATCAGACATCCTGCTTGCGCCGAGGCCGATGTTCCATTCGGGCGGCCTGCTGGTCGAACTGTGTCCTGTTATCTATAAGGGTGCAACGCTTATCATGAGGGGGCGGTTCAGCCCGGAGGAGATACTCAGGACCGTCCAGAGATACAGGGTAACGATTCTTGAAATAGCTGCCACGGTGCTCAGGTTCATTCTCGAAGAATGTGATATTGAAAAATACGACCTCAGTTCCCTGAGGGCCTGTTACACCGGCGGTGAACGGGTACCCCCGTCACTCCTTGAGGATTACGAGAAGAAGGGCATCATCGTGTCCCAGATCTACGGCCAGACCGAGACATCTACGCTGACATGGCTCGCCATGGAGGATGCGGTCCGCAAACGCGGTTCTGTGGGGAAGCCCGTATTCCACGGTGATGTCAGGATCGTGGGCAAGGACGGAAAACAGGTCAAGTCAGGCGAGGTTGGGGAGATCGTCGTCTCAGGCTATGTGACCATGAACGGATACTGGGGTAAACCGGAGCTTACCGAAGGCACCATAGTCGACGGCTGGCTGCATACCGGCGACCTGGCAAAGATTGACGAGGAAGGCTTCTTTTACATCGTCGACCGGGAGAAGGATATGTACATCAGCGGCGGAGAAAACGTATACCCTGCCGAGATTGAGAAGGTGCTTCTCGAAAACCGGAAGATCCTCAACATAGGCGTCTGCGGCATCCCCGATCAGAAATGGGGCGAGGTAGGCTTAGCCTGTATTGTCCTGAAAGAAGGGGAGGCGATGACGGAGGATGAGGCCCTGAATTTTTGTACTGACCGGTTGGCCCGGTTCAAGATCCCCAAGGTGATCAAGTTTATGGACAAGTTACCCATGACGGCTGCGGAGAAGATAATCAGGAAGAAGCTCCGGGAAGAGCACCTGAAAAAGATCGGGGCCGGAGAGTGACCATGGGTTTCACGGAAGGCCTTGCCCGGTTTGTCTCTGAGTGCGGCTCTGCCGGGTTGCCAGAGGATGTGGTGGAGGCCGCAAAAAGATGTTTTCTCGACTGGATCGGCGTAACGCTGGCCGGGGCAGACGACCCTGCGGTAGAGATCCTTCTCGGGGTTGTAAAAGACCTGGGAGGAAAGAAGCAGGCATCGATATTGGGCTACGGGATAAAGACCAGCATGATTCAGGCAGCGCTGGTGAACGGCACGATGGCCCATACCCTCGATTATGACGATGCCCACAGCGTGGTCAGGACACACCCCAGTGCGCCCCTCATCCCTGCGCTCCTTGCCCTTGCGGAACATGGACGGCTGCCAGGCAGGGAACTCATAGCCGCCTTCGTGGCCGGCTACGAAATCACCATACGGATGGGATACGCGCTGGGGAAGGAATATTATGAGCGCGGTTGGCATGCTACGGCAGTACTGGGCCGGTTGGGCGCCGCTGCCGGTGCGGCGAGGCTTCTCAGGCTCGACCCCGGGCAGACTGCCGCCGCCCTTGGTCTCGCCGCCACCCAGGCGGGCGGCGTGCGGGATGTCTTCGGCACCATGGGGAAGCCCCTTCACTCAGGTAAGGCGGCTATGGACGGTCTCCTGGCAGCCCTCCTGGCAAAGGAGGGGTTCGCTGTACCTACGGATATGCTCGGCGAGAGGTCGGGTTTTGCTGCCGTCTTTTCTTCTGAGTACAATCCCATTATGACCACTCACAATAAGTTAGGCTCAACATACGAGGTCCTCCGCAACTCTTTCAAGCCCTATGCGGCGTGCCTTTTGGTGCACCCCGTAATCGATGGTTTGCTCATCTTGCGGGAGGAACACCGCCTTGACCCTGAGGCGGTTGAATCTATTCGCCTTGAAGTGGCGCCCCTTAATATGAAGGTGGCAGGCAACCCGGAGCCGAAAGACAAGGTGGAAGCAAAATTTAGTCTCCATTTCGGGGCAGCCATAGCGATTATCAAGGGGAACGCCGGTAACAGCATTTTTGCGGACGAAACGATCTTCAACCCCCTTGTATCCCGTTTAATGAAGCGGGTTACGGTTGCAGCAGATACTTCCCTTGGTGAGATGGAAGCAAGGGTAACCGTTGTGCTGAAGGACGGAACGCATTGCTTTAAGCACGTCGTGGCTCCGAAAGGCGATCCGGCAAATCCTTTGACCTTCGCTGAGCTGGAGGAAAAATTCAGAGATCTTACCGAGAAAAAAATAGGCGTAAAGCAATCGAACGGGATTATTGATATGATTACGAGACTCGATGGGTTGGGCGATATAGTGCCCCTTGTGAGGCTTTGTAGCATAAGAAAAAAAACAAAGAAGGTATGGTAGCGAGATAATGGCTATCCCATACCGGTGGATAATTGTAGCAATATTATGGTCCTCCCATGTCATATATTTCCTTAACTATATGACGATAGGCACCTTGTCCCCTTTTATCCAGCCTGAATTCCAGCTCTCGACAACGCAGATAGGGCTGCTCTGCAGTGCAGTGACCATTGGCTCGCTGGCCAGCAATATCCCGGCAGGGATGCTGAGTGATGCCTTTGGGGCAAAATGGATTATGGTCTTTGGCCTTGTCCTCATAGGGTGCTCTGAACTGGTAATATGTTTTCTGCATTCATACATCTGGATTTTTCTGCTTTTGATTTTCGTGGGAATGGGGATCGGCTGCAATCAAACCCCTGCCAGCAAAGCCATCATAATGTGGTTCTCGCTGAAGGGGCGCGCCACAGCCATGGGGATCAAACAGACAGGCGTTACAATTGGTGGTGTCATTGCTTCTTTTTTGCTCCCCTTTATAGCCCTTCATTACGGCAGTTGGCGTTATTCGTTCAAGGTGGCAGGGATCGCAGCCCTGCTATGCGCTGTCCTTATTCTTTTTCTCTACGTTGAGCCTCCCCGTCAGCCTAGCGATGACAACTCCTGGAATGTTGTTTCGTGGAAAAATAACCTTCTAACACTTTTTAAGGAAAGAGATTTCATTTTTATCGGCCTAACGGGTATCTTTTTGATGCTCACACAGTTTTCCTTTCTTGCACATTTTGTCCTTTACGCCACGAAGGTGCTCGGCCTTCCTGCTAAAAAGGCGGGCGCCATCCTTGGAGTTGCCTTCTTCACAGGTGCAATAGGGAGGGTTGCGTGGAGCGTATCGAGCGACTACCTCTTCGGGACAGGGAGAAGGATAGTCCTCACTATCATCGGCGCTGCCGGGGGAGTCATTGCGATTGCCTTTATCCCTCTTTCGGGGGAAAGCTCACTCTTGACAATCTACGCCCTGGCCGCACTTTTTGGATTTACAGGCCTGGCCTGGAATGCTGTCTATTTGACGAGGGTAGGGGAATTCCCCGGACGGGCATTAGCAGGAGTTGCAACAGGCGTTAATTTTGTGGTCGTAAACATAGGTGCAATAGCCGGACCACCTCTTTTTGGCTATTTCGTTGACTTCACGGGTGGATATAGAACTTCATGGTTCTTTACGGGGATGTGCATGGCGATGGTTGCTTTCCTGAGTGAGATCCAGAAAAAAGAGCGTATGTTTACGGAGTCGTAAGATGGAAAATATTGGTGAAAAGATAAGGAATGAAAGGAAGGCCAAGGGTTTATCGCTTGCCGGACTTGCTTCTCGGCTCGGGATAAGCACAATGACGTTGCAGCGCATTGAAACAGGCAAGACAAGTCCTTCTGTCGCTGTGCTCGCCCAGATTTCTCATCAACTCATGCGGCCCATCGATTTTTTTATCAGAGAGGATAACCCCAAGATACTTCATGTCAGGAAAGACCAACAGTCAACGATTGAGTCTTCGGGGATGAAACTGACGGTAATTGCACCGCAGAACCTTATAGACGAAAATATTCTCATTAATCTGGGAGAGGCAGCAAAGGAAGGACGGTTTATCGACTTACATGCTGAGGAAGGTTACTCTTTTGTTTACATACTTGAGGGTGAATGTATCTTCGAGCATGACCGGATTAAATACGATCTCAAACCAGGTGATGTGCTTTACTACAATGCGAGGTTTCCGCATTCTGTGACTGCTAAGGGAGAGCATAAATTTATTAGCGTATTCTTCAAAGGGAAGCAATAAAGAAAGGGAATCCAATCTATTGCAGGAGGTTGTTTTATGGATTTCACATTAACGGAGGAACAGGAATTTTTCAAGAAGGTAATAGCGGACACAGTAGACAGGATGGTAATCCCTAAGGCGCAGGAGATTGATGAAAAGGATGAATTCCCACGTGAATTATGGGATGAATTTACCAAGCTTGGTTACCTCGGGCTCCGTTACCCCGAGGAGATGGGCGGGATGAATGCTGATAAATTAATGTGTCTGATTTTCTACGAAGAGATGTCAAGAGGCTCGGTCGGTTTTGCCCAGAGTGTGATTATGAACGCCCTGATGGGAACACATTTTCTTTATAAGTTCGGGAGTGATGCAATTAAGGAACGTTGTCTTTACCCTGCCATGAAAGGAAAAAAGATAGGTACAATCTGTTTTACAGAAGACCAGTCCGGGTCTGATATTGCAGCAACGAGAACTACTGCCGTAAGAGAGGGTGGTGGATGGAAGATAAACGGAACAAAACAGTGGATTACCAACGGTCCCATCTGTGACTTCTGTACCGTACTGGCAAAGACTGATCCTGCAAAGGGGCTGAAAGGATTAAATTTCTTTCTCGTTGAAAAGGGTACGCCAGGTTTTTCACCGGGCCAGATTATACATAAGCTCGGATGTAAAGGAACGGTCACCGGTGAGCTCGTGTTCGACAATGTATGGGTTCCTGAGGAGAATTTTCTCGGGAAAGAGGTTGGAAAGGGCATCACGGATGTGGGGGAGATTTTTAACGAGGTAAGACTTATGGTCGGCGCAATGGCTCTTGGAATCGCGAGGGCAGCATATAACGAGGGGATCGAGTTTGTCAAAAAACGAATCGCCTTTAATAAACCCATTGGTACTTTCCAGCTGATCCGGGAAAAATTTGCGAACATGGACACGGAGATGAATGCAGCGCGACTTTTACTGTACTATGGCGGGTGGCTCCTTGGGAAAGGAGCGGAGTGCGAAATTATTACGGCCGAGGCAAAGATGTTTGCTACGGAAGTCTGCCAAAAGGTCGTGGACGAAGTAACAAGGATATACGGCGGAAACGGTTTTGCGTGCGAATATACACCCCAGCGATTCTACAGGGAGGCCAGGTTCCTCCTCTACGGCGGTGGAACACATGAAGTGCTGAGAGACTTTATTGGTAAGACGTTAATTGGGAAACTTTGATGGATCGGATACAACTCATTGTTATCTCGAATTGCGACAGGGCTGACGGCTGAGAACTATGAACATCTGGTCCCATCAAAAGAGCGGCGACTGCTTGGAAAAATTTTTCGTCATGAAAGTAGCTTTTGCTGCAAACAAGTTGGCCTGGCAACTCAGGAAGGGTCAACCGGTCTGCTCCCAATTACCTACATGGTTGCTTGTTACGTATGATAGGAGGATAGCTATCAATGAACCTTGCCGAGAAGATTCTGAGGGGAGACGAAGGAAGCGCTGCCAGGCTTATTAGCCTTATTGAGGCTAGAGACCGGAAGGGATACGCGGAACTTACACGGCTTCTTCCATATATTGGGCGGGCACATGTGTTGGGCATAACAGGTCCCGCCGGAGCAGGCAAGAGTACATTTATCAGCCAGGTGGCCAGCCGTCTTCATAGACAAGGGAAGAGGATTGGCATTATTGCTATAGACCCCACAAGCATGCATAGTCAGGGAGCTATCTTGGGAGATCGCTTTCGAATGAGGGAAGCTGAAGATACGGGAGAGATCTTCATCCGTTCTATGGCGGACAGAGATCAGCCGGGAGGTGTATGCCATGGCGCCTTGGGAGCTGTTTATGTGATGGAAGGTCTTGGAAAGGAGCTTATTATTATAGAGAGCGTGGGGGCAGGACAATCAGATAAGGCCCTTTTCTACATATGCGATACCGTTGTCACGGTCTTCACTCCGGAATTCGGGGATGAATTACAATTGATAAAGGCAGGACTTCTGGAGATTGGAGATATTGTGATACTTAATAAATGTGATAAGCCCGGCTCAGAAGACGCCGCGAATGCCCTATCTACTTACATACCATTGAAAGCAAAAGGAGAGTGGTCTGCCCCGGTTCTTATGACAAAAGCGCACATTGGCGAGGGAATGGATGACTTTGTTGAAACAATCCAGCGTCGGTGGGATTTCCTACAGGACAAGCAAAGAAGGCTTGAGATGCGGAGAGAGAAAACCGCTATGTTTGTAATGGCGCTCCTGAAAGAAGAACTGTGGAGACGTTTTGTTGATATATGTTCGAAGGACAAAGAATATGAACAGATATTGGAAGAGGTAGAATGTAACACTATTGATCCTTACAGCGCAACGGAGCGCATCGCTGACAGCGCAGAAATAAGACTTCGAAGCCGACCATAAAAAACTGGTCATAATGGGTTTACAAGCTGTGTCTTTGCAAAGGTGTTGGGAAGGTTTGGAATGATATTGCCTGGTCTCTCATGCCAAGTGTTATGGTTCGGTTGTGAGGAAGTCTGGGCTCGGGAGGATCAAGTAAACGGTGGGCCAACAATAACGCTGACGAGTCTTAAGTCGCCTGTTATGGTTTCAAGGAGGAGGGAATAATGAATATCGTTGTACTGGCAAAACAGATACCGGACGCGGAGGCGCATATCGATATCGGGAACGATGAGAAGGGCCTCACAATAGAGCAAAAGTTCACCGCGAACGTATTCGACGAGTTTGCGATGGAGGAGGCGCTGCGCCTGAAGGAAAAACACGGCGGGAAGGTCAAGGTGATCACGCTCGGCGCCGGCAAGGCGACAGAGGTATTGAGGACAGGGATAGCGATGGGGGCAGACGAGGTCCTCCTGCTGGAGGACGGGGCCTTCTTGAACGGCGACGGCTATACCACGGCGCTGGCATTAAGCAGGGCGGCTGCACTGGAGCCCTTTGACGTGATACTCTGCGGCAGGCAGGCGATAGATGACGACAGGGGAGAGGTCGGGCCCATGGTGGCGCAGTTTCTCGGCATCCCCCACGGAGGAGGGATCACAAAGCTCGACGTTGCCGACGGCAATGCCACTATCGAGTGTCCCGTCGAAGGGGCAAAGGAGACAATAGAGGTGAATCTCCCGGCGGTCTTTACGGCCCAGAAAGGTCTCAATGAGCCGAGGGTGCCCCCGATCATGGGGGTGATGAAGGCAATGAAGGCGACTATCCCCAGGGTAACACCCGCCGATCTCGGTATCTCGCCGGAAGAGGCAGGGGCATCGGGATCGAAGGTGAAGACCGGGAGGTATTTCCATCCGAAGAAGAGGGCTGCCGTTCAGATGATCCCCGGCGAACCGAACGAGGCGGCCGTTGAGGCGGTGAGAATTCTTATGGATGTTGAACGAATCCTGTAGGAGGTAGCGATGGCGAACCTGTTGCTGTTTATTGAGACGAAAGACAAGGAGCCTAAAAAGGCCTCCCTGGAACTGCTTGGTGAGGCCGGGAGGTTAAAGGCTGCCGGCAGATATAAAATCCATGCGGTCGTGATGGGAGGGATGTCGGAAGATGCGAAAAAGAAGGCGCTTACGTACGTAGATGTTCTGGTAAACATCACCGACCCCGTCCTTGATCAATATACACCGGAAGGGTTTGCACTGGCCCTTGCGGGATACGCAAAAGAGATAAATCCACAGGTGGTCCTTGCTTCGGCCACTCAACTGGGGCGGGATTTTCTGCCGCGGGTGGCCGTGCTTTTGGGTTCCGGGGTTGCATCCGATGTGACCGAAATCCGCTGGTCCGAAGATCCTATCACATTCGTAAGGCCCATATACGGGGGCAGGGTGCTTTCGGAGATCTCCTTCACCGGCTACCCGGCTGTCGTGACTGTCCGGCCGAATACCTTTGCCGGCGAAGAGCCAGGGACAGAGAATGGAGAATATCTGGAAAGACAGGGAGGCATCGCCCCGGAGCAGTTGAAAACACGCGTCATCAAGACAGAGGAGTCCGGGAAAGGAAAGGTTAATCTCATTGAAGCGGACATCATAGTCGCAGGCGGGAGAGGGTTGAAATCAGCGGAAAACTTCAGGGTCCTGGAAGACCTGGCCAATACGATCGGTGCCGCGGTGGGCGCCGCGAGATCCGTCGTCGATGCGAAATGGCGGGACCAGGAGGACCAGGTAGGGAAGAGCGGCAAGACCGTTTCACCGAAGCTCTATATAGCGGTCGGTATCTCCGGTGCGATCCACCATACGATGGGCATGGATACATCGAAGCTCGTGCTGGCCGTCAATACAGACCCCAATGCGATGATCTTCAGTTATGCCGATTACGGTATCGTGGGGGATTTTGCCCAGGTGGTCCCGGCCATGACCGAAGAGTTTAAGAAAAGACTGGGCAGGTAACTTCTATGGACAAACTCGATGCGGTAATAGTCGGAGGAGGGCTGGCGGGGCTCTCGGCGGCGTACAAGCTGGCTGAGGCAGGAAGGCAGGTGGTCCTGCTGGAACGCGGTGATGCCCCGGGAAGCAAGAATGTGACGGGCGGCAGGATCTACGTGGAGCCTATCCGGGGTCTTTTCCCGGAGATCATTGCCGATGCGCCTTTTGAGCGTCACGTGGTCAAAGAGATGCTCACCGTGATGGACGATAACGCCTCGACCCAGGTGGAGTACAGGCACGACAAGTGGCGCAGCGAGCCGTATATGAGCTATACGGTGCTTCGCGCCCGTTTTGACCGCTGGTTCTCTGAAAAGGTTATGGAAAAAGGGGCATTCGTGATCCCCGGGCGGCGGGTCGATGACCTCCTCCGGGAGGATGGCCGCATTGCGGGCGTGGTCGCGGGCGGCGAAGAGATACCCGCGCAGATCGTCATCGCCGCTGACGGCGCACTCTCCTTCATGGCGGAAAAGGCTCGCCTGAGAGAACCCCTGCGACCTGAGAATTACGCGCTCGCGATAAAGGAGGTCTACAGGATCGACCCGTCAGCCATTGAAGAGCGGTTCGGACTGAAACAGGGAGAAGGCGCCGCCAACCTCTTCATCGGGTCAATGACCCGCGGCATGTTCGGGGGCGGCTTTCTGTATACCAATCAGGACAGCCTGTCAATAGGTCTCGTGCTCGGTATGCGTTCACAGATGGACGCGCGTCCCCAGGTCGAATCCCATCAACTGATGGATGCCTTTACTGCCAGACCCGAGGTGGCCCGCTGGATAAAGGGTGCGCAGTTGGAAGAGTACTCCGCCCACATTATCTCTGAGGCGGGGATCAAGGGGATACCGGCGCTCTATACGGACGGCATGCTGGTGGCCGGCGATGCAGCAGGTTTTTCCCTCAACATGGGATTGACCGTGCGCGGAATGGAGTTTGCCGTCGCCTCAGGGGTATTGGCCGCAGAGGCGGCAAACAGGGCACTTGAGAAGAACGACACGTCAAGGGAATCCCTCAGTCTCTATGAGAGGCTGCTGAAGGAGAGCTTTGCGATGAAGGACATGGAGACCTTCCGTCACTCCCAGGAGGTACTGGAGAACCCGAGGCTCTTCACCGTATACCCGAAATTCATCTGCAGCCTGCTGGAAGAAATCTTTACGATAACCGGAGCGCCCAAACAGGGGCTTTACAAAAACGCCAGGGAAGTCGCGAAGAGATACCTGCTGAATTGGGAAGGATTCAAAGACTTTCTTAGCCTGAGGAAGATGTAGCCATGAAGATTGAAGAAAAACTGACCCTTAATGCAATGAAGAACGACCGGGAAAGCCACATCAGGCTTGACCAGAAGATATGCGCCGCCTGTAATGAGCGATACTGCGTCTATGCCTGTCCCGCGCACCTTTACTCGATGAACGAGGAGACGAACGAGATGGTCGTGGAGTATGCGGGGTGCCTTGAGTGCGGTACATGCAGGATCACGTGCGTCTATAACGCAATATCATGGGAGTATCCAAAGGGAGAGTTCGGTGTCCAGTACAGATACGGGTGATACGTGCGTTTACTTCTTCCAGGCAAGACGTTTTTCAAGCCATCGTGAAAGAGACGTAAAGGCATAACAGATGATAAAGTAGATAACCGCTACAAAGAGGAAGATCTCCGTGGGGTATATGATCGTACGGTTGTTGATCTGTGTGGCCACGTGGGTCAGCTCGGAGACGCCGACGATGAATGCCAGCGACGTATCCTTGATCATGGAGACGAACTGGTTGACGAAGGACGGGATCATGTTGCGGAGTCCCTGCGGGAGCACAATATAAAACATGGCCTGCCAGTGATGGAGCCCGGTGGAGAGCGCCGCCTCTGTCTGGCCTCTCGGGATGCCTTCAACGCCTGCCTTGACGATCTGCGACATATAGGCCGAGGTAAAGAGCGTCAGCGCCATAATCACCGTCCAGCTCTCGGAGACGGTCTTTCCCATAAGGGCCGGGAGAAGAAAATACATCCAGAAGATGACCATGAGGAGCGGCATCCCCCTGATGATGTTCAGGATGACCGTTGAAATGTTCCGTACGATCTTGTTGTGGGATATGCCCATCAACCCGAGGAAAAGGCCGCCTATAAAGGAAAGCACGCAGGCAACAACGGCAAGATAGAGCGTAAGCGCAATACCGCCCAGCGAGCCGTGAGGAAAGCGTCCTATAAAGAAATAGGTAATGTTGGTCCAGATAACGGTAAAGTCAAACCCTGTCTGCATGCTAACGCGCCTTCATCGGACTGAGTACTATCTTGTCGTAGTATGTCACCATGATCGTTATCACTAAGGAAATCACCACGTATATCAGTGTCGCGGCAGTAAATGCCTCAAACCCCTTAAACGTATAACTCTCGACCTGACGGGCCTGGTATGTAAGCTCCATGACGCCGATCGTCATTGCAAGTGACGAGTTTTTCGTCAGGTTCAGGAACTGGTTTATGAGGGGAGGTATCGTAATCCGGACCGCCTGCGGCAGGATAATATACTGCATCGACCGGACATAGGAGAATCCCGCGCTGCGGGCTGCTTCAAGTTGTTCCTTCGGGATTGAGCGGACGCCGGAGCGTATATCCTCTGCAATAAACGCTGAAGTATAGATCGTTAGCGCGATCACTGCGGCCCCGAATTCGAAGTTCGTTCTGTTCAGCCAGTCGTTTATCACTGTCGGCAGTATCTTATATGAACCAAAATACCAGAAAAAGATCTGAACGAGAAGCGGGGTATTCCTGAAAAACTCCAGATAGCCGTGGGCAAACCACCTGACAGGCTTGATATTGCTCATTCGCATCATGGAGATCAGCAGGCCGAGGAGAAACGAGAGGACAATGGAGATAAGAGATAACTGAATGGTAGTATAGAGTCCCGACAACAGCCAGTCAAAATACTTCCCCGAAAGGACAACGGACCAGTCGAACTGATACTTAAGCAAGGGGAGCCTCTCTGTGTAAAAAACTGCCTTTCATGCTAATACGCGAGGAACGAGGATGATCGATCGTCCTTCCTCATTCGTCCCTCGCGTCTTTCTTCCGGATCTATTTGTCGGCGGCAATCTTAAAGTTGCCCCTTTCCAACGGTGTCGGGGATTTGGGGCCAAACCATTTGTCAAAGATCTTTTTCGCCTCTCCGCTCTTCTCCATCTCCAGCAAGGTTTTGTTCACAAAATCAACGAGGCCCTTTTCACCCTTCTTTATGCCAAGGCCATAGGGCTCGTCAGAGATCTGGATATCGGGTATCTCATACTGTTCCTTGTTCGGCGCCTTGCCGAGAAGGTTGGCCAGGATCGATTCATCTGTTGTCACCGCAAAGACCTTGCCCTGCTGGAGCGCGAGCAATGCCTGGGGATAGTCATCGAATGAAAGGATCGTTGCCTTTGGCAGCGCCTTTGCTGCGTTTTGCTCTGAGGTAGAGCCTTTCGCTGTTCCGATCCTCTTCCCGTCAAGGTCGGCAAGGCTCTTCACTGTTCCTTTCCTGACGATGAATTTCTGTCCTGTAAAGAAATAGGTGTAGCTGAAGTCGATCTGCTTTGCCCGCTCAGCGGTCTTTGTCATCGTTGCGGCAATCATATCGATATTTCCTTCAACGAGCTGGGGCATGCGGCTTGCGGAGGTAACCGGTTTGAGCTGCAGCTTGACGCCGAGTTTGTTGGCAATTGCCCTGACAAAATCAACATCATACCCGACAATCTCCCGCGTCTTCTCATCGACGAAACCGAACCCCGGCGTTGAGTCTTTCACGCCCGCAATGAGGGCGCCTCTCTTTTTGATGACATCGAGCCTGTCCTGAGCAGCTAAGGTACCACAAAGACCCACAACAAACATGAACGCTGTAAACACCACTACAAATCTTTTCATATCTTCTCCTCCTTATATAATAACTTAGTGCATCGGCGAGAGGACTTCTTTCAGGAACTGTTGCGCTCTCTCGTGTTTTGGATTTTTAAAAAATTCATCAGGAGCTGCCTCTTCCAGGATCTGTCCATCATCCATGAAAACCACCCTGTCGGAAACCTCGCTTGCAAATCCCATCTCGTGAGTTACCACGATCATCGTCATACCCGATTGTGCGAGGTCTTTCATAACAAGGAGAACCTCCCCGATCATCTCCGGGTCAAGCGCTGATGTAGGTTCATCAAAAAGCATGATCCTCGGTTTCATGGCAAGCGCGCGCGCGATGGCAACCCTCTGCTGCTGTCCCCCGGAGAGTTGTGTCGGGTATGCGTCACGCTTTTCAACGAGGCCTACCCGTTCGAGGAGTGCCATGGCCTGACTTTCTGCGTCGTTTTTGCTCATTCCGCGGATCTTGATGGGGGCAAGGGTAATATTCCTCATAACGGAAAGGTGGGGGTACAGGTTAAACTGCTGGAATACAAAACCGATCTCGGCCCTGAGCTTATTGATATCCGCCCCCCTGTCAGAGAGATCCACACCATCGACAATGAGTGTTCCCTGGTTAATAGGCTCCAGCCTGTTTATGGTTCGTATCAGCGTCGATTTCCCTGATCCGGAAGGGCCGCACACCACCAGCACCTCTCCCTGATTTACGTGGAGATTGATGTCGTTGAGAACATGGAGGTCCTTGAACCACTTGTGTACCCCTTTAAAGGTGATCACCGGCTGTTCCTCATTCTATCGCATATATACTTAGATGATTTTTTGTCCGCCTCAACATTCACGAACCGCTACATTATATAAAAATCCCTTTTAATAAACAATGATTTTCACTGACTTCGCATCCCGGGATTGTTCTTTATTATGAACCGATGGTTAATATGTCCCTTATATCGTCGAATATGAACGTTGCCTGCACCTTTTCAAAACCATCTTTCGTTGTCCTTCCCGTAAGAACCCCCACAGTCCTCATATTCAGGGCCCTGCCGGCGATGACATCCGTGGGATGGTCTCCCACCATTATCACATCATCAGGTCCGAGCCGGAGTGCGCGAAGCACCTCCGCAACGTGAAGGGGATTAGGCTTGACGTATTTCGTGTCTTCGCGGGTCACAATGGAATCTGCATATTTACTGATGTCCGGGAATACCGTCCTGAGCGCATCGATACAGCTTCTCGTGACGATACCGACGGATATGCCCCGGTCCTTGAGGCGTTGCAGAACGTCCCGCGCATAAGGATATACGTCTTTTCCCTTCGACGCCTCTACTTCAAGGTCTCTTAGTCTCGTATATGCCTCTTCCTTGAACCGGGTATTTTTCCCATCAAGGGTTGCCTCTATTCCGTTAATCATTTCAAGGATATATTGGTTTTTGAATGAGAGGATTACATCGTCGGTTACATAACGCCGGGCAATCGCTTCCATCTCTGCCCTCAAAAGATCAAAATTCAGCGTCAATGGCGTCAACGTTCCGTCAAAATCGAAGATTATGCCCTTCATGAGAGAAAAAGACAGCTCATAGTTGATGGCTCATAGCTGATGGCAAAAACAAACCGGATTTGCGCTCTTGCCATGAGCCATGAGCTATGAACCATGAGCCGGTTTTCATGGTTGTTACGACAGGTCGATCCTTTTTGCTGAGATAATGTTCGGCAGGGACTGTACCTCCCTGACCACGTTGTCCTCAACCTCTTTATCAAGGTCCAGAAGCGATATGGCAAGGCCTCCGGGGGTCTCCCTTCCAAAGTGCATACCGGCTATATTGATCCCACGTATGAAGAAGACGTTTCCAATGCTGGCAATGACGCCGGGCTTGTCGTAATTATAGACGAACAGCATATACCCCTTGAGGTCTGCCTCGAGGTATATGTTATTGACCTTTATCAACCGCGGTTCCTTTTTGCCGAAGAGCGTGCCCTGAACCGTATTCTGACTCTTGTCGCCTTTCACCGTAATGGAAAGGAGCGACATGAAGTCCTCATGTTCCTCTGACTTTGTCTCTATGATCTTGATACCACGGTTTTTTGCGATCAGCGGCGCGTTCACGTAATTCACGCCCTCCATCTGCTGCTCAAGGATGTTTTTCACGATCCCCTGTGTCAGAATTTTCGTTTCAATCCCTGATATCTCTCCCATATACTGGATCTGGATCTCCTGGATGGGAAATTCCGTGATCGCCGAAACGATGCTCGCACAATTTTCTGAAAGCTTCAGGTATGGTGTTATCTGGCGGGCGACTTCAAGCGACACCGAAGGCGCGTTGACGCTGTTCTTAATGACACCGTTCTTGAAAAAGTCTACGATCTGGTTTGCGATGTCGATTGCGACCTTGTCCTGGGCCTCCTTTGTGGATGCCCCGAGATGGGGAGTACAGACCGTCTTTTCAGAAAGGACAAGGGGATTGTCGGCGGGCGGCGGCTCCTGGTCGAATACATCAAGCGCCGCAAATCCGACGTGTCCGCTCTCAAGCGCCTCCAGGAGGTCTTTTTCGTTCACGATAGGACCGCGCGCCACGTTGACGATGATGACGCCTTTTTTCATCTTCGCGATCGCATCCTTGTTGATCAGGTTTTTTGTGTCTTTTACCAGCGGCACGTGGATGGCAATAAAATCGCTCTCTTTCAGGAGTGTATCGAAATCGACAAGCTCGATCCCTTTGCTTGCCGCAAACTCTTTTGAAACATAAAGGTCATAGGCGATCACCCTCATTCCAAGGGCCAGGGCCTTTTCCGCCACAAGGGCACCGATATTGCCTATCCCGATGACACCGAGGGTCTTTTCGTAGACTTCAATGCCCATGAGGGCCTTTTTCTCCCACTTCCCCTGTTTCATTGTTTTGTCTGCATGGGCGATCTTACGCGCTGCCGCAAATATAAGGGCAATGCTGTGCTCTGCTGCAGCTAAGGCATTCCCCTGGGGCGTGTTCATAACAATAATACCTTTTTCAGTGGCAGCCGCCACATCAACGTTATCAACACCGATCCCCGCCCTGCCGATGACCCGCAGCTTATTCCCGTTTGCGATGATCTCCTTCGTTACCTTCGCAGCGCTTCTCACGATCAACGCGTCATAGTCGCCGATGATGGCCTGAAGCTCTTCGCCCTTCAACCCGGTCTTCACATCGGCAACGAGGTTATTTGATTTTAGTATTTCGATAGCTTTGGCCGATAATTCATCTGCGATGAGCACCTTTGTGTTTTCTTTCACCATGAAGTCCCTCACATATGTTTTTTATGAATCCTTCAAGCATTCTACTGCTTTTGCTACACCTGCCCCCATCTGGAACTTGTATCCCAGGTCACGCAAGGTGAATTCAAGGGCAGAGACTGCGGTTATCACATCATATTTATCAGCGTAACCAAGGGTCGCGATCCTGAAGACCTTGCCTTTTAATTGATCCTGCCCGCCGGCGCCGGTTACACCATATTTCTTCCACATGGACTTGTAGATCGCCTGGCCGTCAATCCCTTCCGGGGCAACGATGGCAGTAACGGC
Source organism: Syntrophorhabdaceae bacterium (assembly GCA_028713955.1). Lineage (NCBI taxonomy): Bacteria > Pseudomonadati > Thermodesulfobacteriota > Syntrophorhabdia > Syntrophorhabdales > Syntrophorhabdaceae > Syntrophorhabdaceae bacterium. The sequence goes on along the minus strand of JAQTNJ010000008.1, from coordinate 9,039 downwards.
CGGACTCGGGGACCTGGCAAAGACGCTGAGGCCCAGTGCGACAGCCGCCTCGCGTGTCGCCTTCGAGAGTGTATCGATCCTCTTGTAGACGTTCTCCAGACCTTCTGCCTTGATCATCCGGAGCGCCTGCATGAGGCCGATGATGAGGGATATTGCCGGGGTAAAATTGGTCTGATTTTTCTGAAGATTGGTAAGCTCCTTTGTCCAGTTGAAATAGAACTTCGGGATCTTCGAGTTCTTGTTAAACTCCCACGCCTTGTCGCTGACACCGGCAAAGGCAAGCCCCGGCGGCAGCATGAGGGCCTTCTGCGACCCTGCGACGAGGATATCTATGTTCCAGGCATCCTGGGGTAATTCAAAGACGCCTACCCCGGTGATGCCATCGACGACCATGAGGGTATTGGGATAATTCTTTACAATCGCTGCGACCTCTTTCACGGGAAATTTGGCGCCCGTCGATGTCTCCGTGGCCTGCATATAGACTGCCTTCGCCTCGGGATTCGCCTTCAGGGTCTTTTCTACGACAGCCGGGTCCAGGATGTCTCCCCAGGGCAGGTCGATATTGATCGCCTCAACGCCGTAGGCCTTACAGATATTTGTCCATCTTTCGCCAAACTTACCGCTCCGGATGCATATCGCCTTGTCGCCCGGTGAGAGCATATTTGTAACTGCGCCTTCCATTGCGCCGGTACCTGAGGATGCAAATATAAGGACCTCGTTCTTCGTGCCGAAAAGATATTTCAGGTTGTCCCTCACCTCCTGAACGATCTCCTCGAAGAGGGGGTTCCTGTGATGGATGATAGGTTCCGCCATCTTTAAAAGTACTTCCGGTGGTATTGCGGTCGGTCCTGGCGCAAGCAAGTATCTCTTCTGCATTGTTATCCTCCTTAAGGGGGTAGGTTGGTTTTTTGTGCAAATATATTAAAGATTCCCGCAGGAAAGGTCAAGGGAAACATTTCACAAAATAATGGGGCCGGAACTCGTAGGCGGAAGGCGAAATATGTTCAACGTTCGAGGTTCAGATTAAATAGATGAAATAGACTAAACGAACCAAACAGACCAGAGAAACCGGGTTCTTAGCTGATCGCTGATCGCTGATATGATTACTCAGTAATAGAAAAATGTATTACCCTATGGTATAGTAAGACAAAAGTATCCTCAAATTTGTATTGCTTACCATAGGGAGTAAATAAGGAGTTTAACAATGGCACAGGTACCATATACGGAAACGGTAATGGACCACTTTATGCACCCCAGAAATGTGGGAGAGATAGAAGACGCCGACGCTGTGGCAGAGGTAGGCAGCGCCGCCTGCGGGGATACGACAAAACTCTTTCTTAAGATAAAGGATGACAGGATAGTGGATGCAAAGTTCCAGACTTTCGGATGCAGCGCTGCCATTGCCTCAAGCAGCATGACCACAGAGATGATAAAAGGTAAAACGCTTGACGAGGCCTTAAAGATAACCAATAAGGAGGTCATGGACGCGCTGGGCGGTCTTCCGGAGATAAAACACCACTGTTCGGTCATGGCGGAAGACTCTGTCAAGGCAGCCATAGAGGACTACCGCAGGAAAAAAGGTCAGGGATAACCTCATCAATGGCCGAAATACGCGTTAAGACATCAAAACGGATCGAGGCGCTCAATATCACCGGGCTCGTGGAAAAGGCAATACAAGGGAGGCAGGGAAACCTTCTTCACGTATATACACAGCACACGACCTGCGGTCTTACGATCAATGAAGACGCCGACCCGGACGTGATGAGAGACGTCCTTGACGCTTTTGAGCGGATGGTCCCGGCAAACTATCCTTACAGGCACGTGGAAGGCAATTCAGACGCCCATATAAAGGCAACCCTTACCGGATCGTCGGTGACTGTTCCGTATCTTCAGGGCAAGCCTGCGTTTGGGACGTGGCAGGGTATCTTTCTTATGGAATTCGATGGACCTCGCGAGAGGAAGGTAATAGTGACATTGATCTAAATTCGAGGGGGATAAAAGATGAAAATTATTCGAAACATCATGCTCTGTACCGTATGCGTCCTTATGGTCTGTGCGTCGCTTTATGGTAAAGACGACAAGGTCAATCCCAAAGAGACCGGTGTATATGTAAAAACAGACAAAGGTCTTAAAAGGATCCTGCCAAATATCGTGTTTGATGTACAGGGTGTTCTCTACATTGAATCGAACGATCCTGCCCATTTTCTTCTTAGAGATGTTGAGTATTTCATTATCTATGGAAAATACAGTGTCGACGTCCTCACGTTAAATCCGATGACATTCCTGGGGCCATCCCCCCTGGGAAAACAGCGCTTTCTATTCGGGAAAAATGTTGACTTTGAGTTGAAAAAAAGGGGAAATGACCTCTACTCGGTGAAACCCAAGGGGCTTCTTGGCAGAGGGTATTACAGCCTCTGGATCAACGATACCGCCTGGGATTTTGTACTCGACTAAGGAAGCTGTCAGCAGTCAACAATTATATTTTAGATTGGAGATTTCAGATTGCAGATTAATAATTCAAATCCACTGTGACAGTACCCGGACAGTTGGTAAAAATTTGAAACATCTTTATTTCCTGTAAAACAGAGTTTTCTGCTGGTAGCTGAAGGCTGATAGCTGAATAGCTCGTGAATTTTGGAGGCGGCATCCGGATTTGAACCGGAGAATAACGGTTTTGCAGACCGTTGCCTTACCACTTGGCGATGCCGCCATGTACTTCAGTGAATAGTCGATAGTGAACAGGTTTTGCTCTTTTTGAAGTTACTATTCACTAACGACTATCGACTGACGACTGTTTTCTTATGGAGCGGGCAATGCTTCCACCCGCGACATTTTTGTTTTTTGGAGCGGGAAACGGGATTTGAACCCGCGACTTCAACCTTGGCAAGGTTGCACTCTACCGCTGAGTTATTCCCGCGCACTATGTTTTATAATATAAACAGTCCCGCATGTCAAATCTTATTAAAGCGGCATTGCACTTCAAAAACACCCTCCTTATATGGTATTATCATGTCGCCCGTTTACATATTGAACGAGGCATTCTGCGATAAGGAGTCAACTGATGTCACAGGCAATAGAGTTTAAGGTTATCGAGGCTGAAAGCACCTTCCTCCACCCAAGAAAAGGGTTCGAACCGGAAAAGGTACGATTCGAAGTACGCACAGACCCTCTTACGGGAAGGACAGGGCATTACTCCCATTTCGGAGCCATCAAGGCCCAGAAACTCGATCTCGAACATTACAGCAAGCCGGAGATAAAGGGATTCTGCCCATTCTGCTTAGACAAAAGGGATAAGGCCACGCCAAAGTTTACAGCCGATATATACCCTGAAGGACGGCCTTCACGGGGAGAAGCAACCCTTATCCCAAACCTTTTTCCCTATGATATCTACAGCAGTGTCATGATAATGGCCGACGACCATGTGCTGTCCTTAGAGCAACTGAACAACAAAAGGTTGCGGGACGCCTTCACGCTGGGGATCAGCTTCCTGGGAAAGATCAAAACACTGAGTCCGTCCATTCCGTACCACCTCATGACCTGGAACTATATGCCCCCTTCGGGCGGCGGTCTTGTTCATCCCCATCAGCAGTACTTTGCCACAGGGTATCCCGGGAATCAATTCATCGATGAGATGAAGGCCTCGGAACGGTTTCACCGGACGTATGAAAAAGATTACTGGTCAGCACTCATTGACCGGGAACGCGATGCCGGTCAACGTTATGCGGGAAACATCGGCGCTTCTCACTGGCTTATCCCCTTTGTCTGCCTTGGTATCCTGGGCGACGTCATGTGCGTCTTCCCTGATGTCTATTCTATTGAAGACTTTACAGAACAGCATATCGATGACCTCGTTGCGGGGCTCTCCAGGATCTTTGAATACTACCGGTCAGAGGGTATAATGAGCTTTAACGCATCCCTCTTGTTCGGGTCAGAAGGCCAGAGATACTTTCCATGTCACCTGAGGATCTCTGCCCGGACATTTCTGAACATGCGGGATTTTGCGCCAGATCTCAATTTTTTCCAGGCCATCCTTGGGGAACCGGTCTGTGTGGCAATGCCCGAGGACCTCTGTAGGGATGTCAGGAAATTCTTTTAAAACCCTTATTAACGGGATGTCCCCGTGGAATACTTTTTGACAAACAGGGCAGGAGAGGATAGATTGTGCTCATGTGGATGCTGATCGCCCTGCTCGTTTTTTTTCCCATAGTATCGCCGGCATACGAACGGATCATCTCCCTCTCACCACAGGTGACGGAATCGGTTTACCTCCTTGACAGCGGATCAAGGCTTATTGCAATCTCAGAGTTCTGTAAACAACCGGAAGGCGCGGCGAAAAAGGAAAGGATAGGAACACCTCTGCGACCTGATATCGAGAGGATCGTCTCCCTGAAACCCGATCTGGTCCTCGGGTCCAGGGAAGGCAACCCCCCGCTTACCATGGAGAGGCTCAGGAACCTCGGTATCAATGTCCACTATTTTGCAAGACCAAGGGATTTCATCGGCCTCGTGGAGAACTTTCTGGAGCTCTCTTCCATGCTGGAAAAAAAGGAAGAGGGAAAGATGATCGTCGATGAAGTAGAAAGGTCCATTAAGGTGACCGGGGGAGATATTCCCTATAAAGTGCTCTGGCAGGTTGGTGCGGATCCGCTGATCGTTGCTTCGAACAGCAGCTTTGCGAACGACATCATACGGTTCGCCGGCGGCGTCAATATTATAAGAACCGAACTGCCCTACCCGAGGATGAATGTGGAAGAGGTCATTCTGCAAAGACCTCAGGTTATAGTGCTGACCTCTATGGGGTATCACGTTGAGACAGAGAAAAACCGCTGGAAAAGCTATGTAAAAGACGCCCGGTTTGTCGTCCTTGACCCCTATATCGTGGGGAGCCCAACCCCTGTTTCTTTTCTGCAGGCAGTCAAGAAGCTCCGGGAAGCCTTTTTAACAAAAAGTGAAAAACGATGAGCGGCCCAGTTAAATTCTATCCTGCAAATGGACACCCGCAACCCGCAACCGGCAACTCGCAACAGCGTGTAATCCTGATATTTGTCATTCTTTCCATTCTCCTTGCTGGATCCATAGTATTGTCTCTGAGCTATGGGAAGGATCTATCCACGACATTTGCCGGCCTCTTTTCCCATGAGGGTTTCGGCCTGGTCCTGAGAAAGATACGGATACCAAGGACCATCATGGCCTTCCTTGTCGGTGGCTCGCTGGGCATCTGCGGAGTAACCCTCCAGTCGATCCTGCGAAACCCCCTTGCCGAACCCTATACGCTCGGCATCTCCGGCGGCGCGTCATTGGGTATCACAGTGTCGACCATTATCCAGATGCAGAATTTTCTCGGTCCATATGCACATCCCCTTATGGGATTCGTAGGCGCCCTCACTGCGATCATCGTAGTCTATGCGCTATCCATGAGGCGGTCGTTTAACCCCAACAGTATGATCCTTTTCGGTATTGTGGTAAGCCTTGTCTTTTCATCGATCGTGTTCTTTATCTTTTCACTCCTTGATCCTGACAAGATGCAGCTGACCCTTATGTGGCTAATGGGGGACCTCGGAAGCCTTGATATTTCACTGATACCCTTCTATATCCCGCTCTTGCTCGTGCCTTCCGTCATACTCTTCTTTTTCGGGAAAGAGCTCGATATCCTGTCGCTGGGGGGCGAAAAGGCACACTATCTCGGCATTGACCCGCCTCGCGCCTATAAGATATTGTTCGTACTTACATCCGTCCTGACCGGCCTGTGCGTCTCTGCCTCCGGCATCATCGGTTTTGTGGGACTTATCGTTCCGCATGTTCTCAGGAATATCATCGGCGCAACACATACCCGCCTTCTGTTTTCGTCATACCTCGGCGGTGCGTTTTTTCTCATAATCTCTGATGTCTTCTCCCGTTATCTCCTGTACCCTGTTGAGCTTCCCGTCGGTGTTATTACGGGGATCTTCGGCGGTATCATATTACTCTTCTTACTCATGAGGAAGGCATGAAGAAAGATACATTGCTGTCAATCACCGGCGTCTCCTTTCGTTACGGTCCCCAGACAGTTCTGAAAGACGTTGATCTCGATGTTGAGCAGGGTGAAGTGATAGGCATTATCGGTCCAAACGGGGCCGGCAAAAGTACCCTCCTGCGACTTATCGCCGGCTACCTTTCGCCGGACGAGGGGTCAATTACGCTTTCAGGACGTCCCCTCAAAGATTATAACCGGCGTACACTGGCGCGGCACATCGCAACGCTTCCCCAGGCCCTTGACATGCCCTTTCCGTACACGGTGGAAGAGTTTATCGTTATGGGCAGGTATCCCCACGACAGAAGAAATTTTTCTTACGGTATCGAAGAAAGAGAAATGGTCTTCGAAATCATGAATGCCATGAACATCGGACATCTGGCCGGGCGTCAGATCGATACGCTCTCTGAAGGGGAAAGACAAAAGGTTTTTCTTGCCCAGTGTATTGTTCAGGATCCCGGGATGCTCCTTCTTGACGAGCCGGTAAGTCATCTTGATATAAAACATCAGATGCGGGTACTCGAGATACTGGAGAATCTCCACACAAAAGGCCTGACGATACTTATGGTCCTCCATGATCTCAACCTTGCATCTGAGTTCTGCTCGAGGATTGTACTCATTGCCCAGGGAAGCGTCTTCGCAACAGGTTCGCCTGCGACAACACTCACATATGAGAATATCGAAAAGGCCTATGACACGGTCGTCATTGTGAGAGAAAACCCTCTGTCAAAGAAACCTTTTATCATACCCGTATCCGGAAAATACCTGAAGCGAGGTAAAGAGGAATAGTAGTAAACCATAAGGAGGACCGGAAATGGCGACCCGCGTAAAGATAACAACCGGATCGGTGACCGTTGATGCTGAATTTTTCGACACCGAATGTTCGAAGATGATAGTGGAAAGGCTACCCATAGAGGCAGTGCCCAATGAATGGGGCGATGAGTTCTACTTTGAGGTCCCCGTAAAGATGCCCCTCGATGCAACGGCTACGAGGAACGTAAAGGTTGGCGACATTGGTTACTGGCCTCCCGGCAATGCCCTTGCCATATTCTTTGGCCCCACACCGCTCAGCAGAGGCAGTGATCCCGTACCCGCAAGCGAGGTCAATATGGTAGGAAAGATATCCGGAGATGCCGGAATATTAAGAAGCGCAAAAGGGAAAGGATTCATCAGGATCTACGAAGATGCGTGATCGACAAACCAATGAGTACCATCAAGACAATCACCTTTAAAGAGATCGTCAGGCCCTTTCGCACAACCTTTGCAACCTCCCTTGGCCGTAAAGATCGGCTCACCAGCATTCTTGTCAGGGTCATTCTCAGGGACGGTTCATCAGGGACAGGTGAGTGCCCTACCAGTTTTGTTCAGAAACATGAGACGGTCCCCGTGATCAAGAGGATCCTCGCGGAGGTCTCTGCTCGCCTCATCGGCAGCCCGATTGATTCATACGAAGAAAAGACCGCGCTGCTGCGACATCAATATACACACTATCCCATGACGATATCGGGGCTTGAGGTAGCCCTCTGGAGGGCACATTGCCGGTACAACGGTATTTCAGAGCACGCATATTTCGGTGGTAAAAGCAGGACAATAGAAACGGATATTACCATACCGTTTCTGACGGAAGAGATGTCCCTTATGAAATGGATGAAATATATAATGGGCAAAGGGTTCACCGTCTTTAAACTCAAGGTAAGCGGCAATATCCCCGAAGATAAGAAACTCATCTCCACAGTCTGCACAATACTGAATAAAAACAGGGGAGGCTTTTCGCTGCGGCTCGACGGCAACCAGGGATATTCAAGGATTACTTTCCCCCGGATCATGGACTTTATCATGGAAAACAGTTATCCCGTCGAGCTTTTTGAACAGCCGCTGCCTAAAGACGATCTCAATGGTCTGAAAGAGATCAGGAAATGCCCGGCTGTCCCTGTCATCCTCGACGAAACGATATTTACCGGGGAGGACTTCCGGAGGGCCATAGAAGAAAACCTCTGTGACGGAGTCAATATAAAGATTGCCAAAAGCGGGCTTTTTGAATCTCAAAAGATCCTTGCCATGGCTAAACAACACGCAATGAAGGTCATGATCGGCTGCATGACCGAAACAATGGTGGGCCTGTCAGCGGCAATACACCTGGCTGCCGGCACAGGGGCCTTTGACTATATTGACCTTGATTCAATCTACTTTCTCCATCATAAGAACCGCTATAATGCCCTAACAATAGATGGCCCCCGTTTTATTATTTTACAAAAAGATATTTTCACGGTGCGAAGTGCTTGACAAGCCTGACAGATACGTTACACAATAGAAGAACGATTTTTTCAAACTCTTGACAAGGAGGGGGAAGATGGTCAACCACGTAACCTCATCCGCAAACGAGCGGATGGACATGCTTAAACAGACCCAGTGGGGTAGTGACCTCACTGCAGAACAGATCGAACGGCTCGCGCAATACCTCTATGTCGCAAAAATCAACAAGGATGAGCAGCTATTCGTCGAGGGATCGAAGGAAGCATATATGTGTTTCATCGTCGGCGGGCTTGTGAAGATTGCAAAAGGAGATTCCCGCAAGCAGGAAAAAACAATATCAGAGATAGGCGCCGGCAGGACCTTCGGGGAGATGAGCATCATCGATGGCCTCCCTCGATCGGCCTCTGCAACTGCCGGCGAAGACACAACAATGCTTATACTAACAAAAGAAAATTTTGAGCTGCTTCTCAACGATAACCCGAAGCTCGGCATTGTCATCTATTCAAGGCTCGGCCAGTTAATGAGCCACCGCCTCCGCGTCTCTGACTGGATGCTCGTCGAGTACCTTTACTAATAATGGGGCTCACGTCGCCCCCTCCAGCAGCAAAGCTGCCGGAGCCTCCCCCTCTCGCTCGTGAACTCGCTATAGAATATACCGGTACACCCGTAAGCGGGTACCCGGTCGCCCCCTCCAGCAGCAAAGCTGCCGGAGCCTCCCCCTCTCGCCCAAGAATGGGCTATAAAATATTATAGGTCCAATAAGTCCCATAAGACCT
>JAQTNJ010000007.1 GCA_028713955.1 Syntrophorhabdaceae bacterium | reverse complement strand
TCTATCTCGTCTTCCGGAAGATTGTCTATATTGCCGGAGAAGAGCCGGGAGAAATGAGAAGACAACTGGCCGCGGAACGGCAGCCTTTCGTAATAGCTTTGCACTACGTATGCCGTTAATTCATATGCCCCGCGAAGAGTTGCTCCTTGCAGTAATGCCTTGACCATGATGCAGTAGAAGGCACATGCTGCCTGGGCGATGTAATGACGATGGGTGAGGGCCGATGCCTTGTGTGCTTGATCGATGATCCTGGGAGGAGTGGATCTCGCGAAATAGATGGCGATTGGCAGGATACGCATCAGGGATCCGTTCCCATTGTCGTGCTCGCTGTCACCGCCTGCCACCTCAGGGGCTGTGCCATTGATCATCCGCTGGATCGAGCTCAACGTTGAATTTCCTATATCGAAGGCAATACCGTTAGGCGTCCAGTATCCATCTTTCAGCCAGCGGATAAAGAACTCTCCCATGCGGGCTGCGTTAAATCCATCAAGAAGGCTTTCTACTGTGCAGAGAATAAGGGAGCTGTCATCCGACCAGGTACCGGGCGGCTGATCGAAGGTCCCGAATCCCCGCATATCCATCACAGGGTCCTTCTTCCGCTCCTCCCTTCCATGGAATTCTACGGGTACACCGAGAGCGTCCCCCGCAATCGCACCCCACAAACCACCTGATACTTTATTTTTATCAAACATTGGCGCTCCTTCTTGCAACCATATATTGTTATTCCCCGATCAGGCTTCATTAATGCAAAGATATCGTCATTGGCAACAATAGCCCGGGGCTCGATCGTCATGCCCTCTTCATCGATGGTCTTTTGCAATCCCTGCCTCCATCACCTGTATTTCAGTATGACACAAATCGTTATCGTTGAGAAGAGGAGCGATAGCCCGCTCGATATGGTCAGCGGCACATCCCGTATTATGAGACCGTGGATGAGCCAGAAGAGGACCCCTGCGGACAGCAAGGACGCGGTCCACAGGGATATGTCCCTGGACTCCTTTAGCTTCACGACACGGATGATCTGGGGAATACCCGAGAAGGTCGTCAGGAGCGCTGCGAGGTAGCCAAATAATATGTATCCGTTCCGCATTGCCTTCCCTCATCCCGCCATGTCATCCGTTACTTTCTTTACCTTGCCATCTTTCATCTCGTACATCAGGCCCCACTGGTTATCGTAGATCCTGTTGCCAAGCACCCAACCCCTGATCACCCCGTTGCTGTCACAGATACTGCCATCCTGCCTGACATGGTAATGGTACCCATTCATATCTGCTTCGGTGATCTCCGGGGCTTGTAATTCACAGACAACGACCCCAAAGAACAAAACACATAAGATTAAAAACATACTTCTTTTCATGGTATCACCCCTTTAATGCGTCCGGTATCCTCTCCGTCTCCTGAACCCTGACATGTTGCCTATCCTCTCACTATCGACAATACTGAAGAACGCCATGTGAATAACCTTCTCGCTGAATACCAACGCTGAACCGACTATTGACTGCCCTTCATAGCGGTAATCCCAACCATGCCCCAGGGATTCGTAGCGCTCCTCCTTACAGGCCTGGACAGCACCGAGAAAGGCCTTTGCGTCTCCTACGGATGGCTTGTAATTTCCTTCAGCCTTCCTCCGCTCCAGGTAGGCATCCATGGCATAGCTCTTGATGAGTTTCGTATGCAGTACGGCATATGCCGATTCGAGGGATACCATATCGAATCCGGCAACCCTTCCGTTGACAAACACGATCAGCCCTCTTTGGCCGGGTACATGCGGAAATGCCTTCATATATTCGCCCATATCATCTTCTTTTTCCTGGAAGACATCCTTCATTGCGCCGGTAGACGAACGGACACCGGCATCTACCTCCATCCTCGCGATATCATCCCAGACCTGTCCCTGATTTGCCCGGTAGGCGCGGGGAGCGGACTTAAGATTATCTGTAACCGTTCTCGCCTTCTCTCTCCTGATCTTCTGTGCCATTATGATCCCCGAGTCCGCGAATTCATGGGATGTGTAGGACCACCTCCCCTGCTCGGTACAGCTCACAGGGATGATTGTTTCCGAATGTTCCTTGAGAAGGATCGTCGTATTGAGGACCCTGTTCTGCTTTGCCCCCGAGAGTTCCTCGCCGTCGAGGAGAAGGACGGGGATATCCGCGTTGTTCGCTGCCATCAGTTCAGGCACCGTGCCGCCGTGGCTTATTTCGGTAATAACAAGGAGCCTCCTCTCAAGCGCTTCTTTAAGTGTTAAATACTGCGGACTTCCGTCCATCGGAATAGAGACCGGGAAGACCGCCATATTTTTAAACTGCTGAATCCCCTGCAGCTCCAGGTTTGCCAGGTAGTTTGTTACGGTTGTTTCCATATGATACCCTCCTTTTTTACTCGCCCCTCCCGGGCTTTTACGTCTTACAGTTGTTGGAAAGGCTTGAAGAGTGCTACCCTGCGTCGATGATGAAGCTCATGTCACACAAAACCTTCTCCCCATGGTCAGTTTCATCATTTTCCACCATGTGTTCCCCCTTTCGGAAACAGTATAGGACTCGTCAATGACAGCAGTATGTCAGTGGGGAAAAGGGACTAAAATAAATCGTTGCGGATTAGGAGTTACGGGTTTTGGTTGTGGTCCTTGGTTGCCTGCGTGAGTTCCTTATGGATCTCTTTCCTGAACCATTTGGGCTTTATGACTTCAATATTCGGGAGCCAGGAATAGATCCATTTCTTTATCTCATAGATACCTGCAACGGTGAATGTGAGCTCGACACCGCCATCAGGAAGTATCTTCCGCTTCTCTGAAGGGTGCCACTTCTCTTTCCTGACAATATAATCAGTGACATCCTGTTTGAACCTGACGACGACTGTCACCTCTTCGCCGTCAATAACACCCCAGCTATGGGAAAGATATTCCTCAAGGTCAAAATCCACGCGGGGGATAAAGCAGTAATCCTGCTCGCTGCATTTTATGATCCTGTCGAGGGCAAAGCTCCTGATCTCTTTCCGCAGGTGGCAGTAGCCTATAAGGAGCCATACCCCCTCGTAAAAAACCATACCGTAAGGGTCTACTCTCCTGTCGGTAATATCCTTTGAACGGTGTGCCCTGTACGTGATCTGGACAGGGTGTCTTTCGCTGATACAGCTTGAGATGATCTTGAGTGAATCACCGATCTTATCACCCTGCACCATATCGGGAACCTTGACGATAATGGGTAGTTTGCCTTTTCTGGCTGTTTTCTCCGTGACCAGGAACATTCGTTCGATAAGCCTTTTGAAGCTTTCCTGGAAGGTAGTCCCGAGATGTGACACGGCCTCGCCTGCTGTCAGGAGCGTAATAAGTTCTTCATCGGACAGGATAAGCTTTTTGAGGCGGTCGCCGTTTATGAACGTGTAGCCTTCCCTATCCCTGTCATACCCTATGAGATCAATGCTGCCTATCATGGAGAGGTAACGATAGATGCTCCTCTCGGATACGCGGTAGCGTTCCGCGAGGTACCCTACTGACGGAAATTTCTTTTGTGCTATGATCGAGTAGATCTCAAGGAGCCTGACTACTTTCTCTGAGATACCGGTTGATTTTACTCTCTTCTGAATCATTCCCCCTTCCCATGTACATTCTCCTGTAATAAGGCATTTTTTTCAATAAATTTATTGATAGGACTCTATACACAACGAACCGGCGCTTTTTCGTGTCCCTCTTAAACAAATTTGAATATTGATTTTGTCACAACTCCGGAGAAATCGATGAAGTTGATCACAAAATGCGCTAACATGATAGGGGGCAGCGCACGTGTTTTCAGGTACACAATCATAAACACGGCACCGATAATCGAAGTGATCAGGACGGCGTGCAGACCCAGGCTCCAGTGGGCGAGACCAAAAGCGACAGAGGAAATTGCCACGATTGCAGACGAACTCTCCGTGAACCTGCTGAGAAATGTATACATGTAACCGCGAAAAACGAGTTCCTCAACTATCCCTACCAGAAGCAGCCCCAACGTCAGGTCAATCCAATTCCAGGCATTGCTCCTGATGACCGGCATGCCGCCAAGAGACGAGTAGCCCGGAAGTGTTGTCATCAACTGATACCCATTTTGATCTATAACCGTGCCAACAAGTGCCGCAATCAGAAAGACAAGGAGAAATGACGGCAAACTCTGGGTCGTGAGCCCAAACTCTGCCGGCAGCATTTTCCTGCTGCGGATCAACGACAGCGTGATCACGACAGGAGCAAGTTTCACGCACACATAGTCTGCAAACAGCCACAAACGCCAGTCTTTAATAAAGATATTCGCAAAATCGTTCAGGTAAAACGGGCCAATCAACAGGACGAGAACCAGTATATACAATCCGGTTGTCCCCCGCTGTTCTATTATCTCGAATGATTTAGACATTCTTCCCAGGGACTGCCGTGAAGCCCGACAAGTTAATAAGCGTCCCTCCCGTATCCCACTACTTCTTCTTCGAGAGAGCCTTGCTTTCACCAAAGGGGTACACGGGAAATGTCTCAAATATCATGATATCTACCCATGCAGCCCTGCTCTGAATAAGCCCTTTCTCGTCGGTATCCACGACATTGATTACCCTGCACCCCTGGAGATCAAAAAACTCACAAATCACTTTGACGCCTTTCGGCCATTTCCATTTTGCCCTTCTCTTCTCAACTTCCCTTTCGTCTTCCGGCGCCCACGTACAGATATTCATAAAGAACATAGCGGCCTCCTTTCGATGAATTTATGTCTTCTATTATAAGTATAGCACGAACTAATGGATTTTAGGCATTGTGCACGTCTTTGTGCTTGACGTTCTTTTTCATAGGTGACCCCAATGGTTTCCTTGATCCGGTTATGGAAGGAAAGGAGGGAGGGGTGCCAGTGACACCGGGCATAAAAACGGGTTTTGAGGAAACCCCAAAACCCGCGTCGTTGTTGGTTGCGGGGACCGGATTTGAACCAGTGACCTTCGGGTTATGAGCTAAAAAAGGGCACTTTTTAACAGATGGGCCTCCTGCCTATGTTTTTTACATAAACCTTTTATTACCAAGGGTTTACACTATTCTATCCGTTACGTTATTTTCTACCCGTTATGGTCCATTTGGATATTTTCTATGACACTTTTGTGACGATAGTGTCAAGAATCTTTCGCACTTTTCATAGCAACCTCATCTCATGGTGGTTACGCTTTATCGTGTTGCCTCTGCTGCCTCCTCCTCAAGCTGGTCCATCTTCAGGTATTGGTTCATCCCCCATTTCGTCCCTGCGATATGACGTAAGCGGGCCGCCACAAGCATGAGCGCCGAGTTGCCGTCAGGGAAGGATCCGACGACCCGTGTGCGCCGCCTGATCTCCTTCATGATCCGCTCAAGGGGATTGTTCGTCCTGATCTTCCTCCAGTGCTCCCGGGGGAACCCATAGTAGGAGAGTGTCTCTTTGATCCCTTCATTTACCATATCCGCCGCCCTGCCAAGCTTCATGCCCTGAAGCTTCTTCACCACTGCCGCCGCTTTTTCCTGTGCCTCCTTTGCATCCTCCTGGGCGTGGATCGCCTTCAGCATGACGGCCACTTCCCGTACCTTCCCTCTGGGGACCATGGTGAATACGTTCCGGTAGAAGTGGACGATGCATCGCTGCCATGAGGCGTCAGGATAGCACTCCCCCAAGCTCTCGACAAGACCGAGACATTTATCGGAGATGACAAGCTCCACTCCTTTGAGCCCTCTTGCCTTCAGATACCGTAAAAAGGAGGTCCAGCTCTCCTTGTCTTCCTTTGCTCCCTCGGCTACTCCCAGGATCTCCCGGTAGCCTTCCTTACTGACCCCGATCGCCACTAATACCGATACGTTCTTTACCTCTCCTCCCCAACTCCTCTTCAGCAAGATCCCGTCGAGGTAGACATAGGGGTGGCTGCCCCCGATCGGTCTTTTTCTCCAGTCCTCAATGGTGGTGTATATCCTGGCGTTGAGATGGGAGATGGTGCCGGGACTCACCTTGCTGCCCCAAAGGGCCTCGGTGATGTCCTCCACCCTTCGGACCGATACCCCTGCCAGGTACATCTCAACGAGTGCCTCTTCCACGGAGGACTCTCTCCTTCGGTACCGCTCAATGATCGCTGTCTCAAAGGGCAATGTTCTTAGCTTCGGCATCCTGATGTCCACTTCCCCTGCCTTGGTCTGAAGTGTGCGGGTGTAGTGTCCCGCCCTCCTGTCTTTCCGTCCTTCTGTCCGCTCATACCTGCGTGCACTGCACAGACGTGCCGCTTCTTCATCCAGGAGCGCGTTCAATGTCTCCTGTACCGTTCCCCTGACGATCTCTCCCAGATGCTCCTTTACCTGCTCCTCATTGATCTGGATTATTTTGCTTCCTTTTGTGCTACACTGTTTTTGGGTCATGGTGTACTTCCTTCTGGCTTTTGTGATGGTGATGCTTTACATTACCAGATTCGAGGTCGCCATGGCTCAATTGTGCGAAAAATATTTTACGTTATCTTTGTGACACTTGGAAGATTTAATATTGTACTAATTTAAATACAGACCAATTTAAGGCTTTATCCTTGAAGTGCGAATTGGCGGCGACTTCCTGTTCTCCACTGAATCTAGGTTGCCTTCGTCACTGTTAAGTCTCAACAAGTTCAATTGCGATATTTATTACGGTGAGTTCAATTGTCCTATTTTGTCATTATCTTTTCTAAGTTTAGCCGCTTCATCAATTGCTTCTTCAAGATTCGTTTTTTTCATAAGAGATAATAAATCCTCCAACCGAATTACACAATCATCAACAAGTGTTTTGAAATATTCTGATTCCGTGAAATATTCTGATTCCGTGTGGAGTATTTTTCTATAATTTTCTGGAATCCAATGAAAAGGATTGGGTTGCTTTAGAAGCAGCCACCAATAGTCATCTCTTGGGTATTTATGCATCCCCTTCAAATCCTTGATTATACTTATTATCGGTTGTTCTTCATTGACCAATTGTTGGGGGTCATAATTATCTCTAACCAGCCCTGAACCATCATTGTCCCACAGGCAAAAAGAGTAGAGCCCAATCCCGGATTTATGAGGCCTCCAAAAATCTTTAAATAGAAAACAATTTTTGTCATTCCTATGGTTATAAACAAAAATCCAATTCTTTTCATCAAGCATGAATCTTTCATATATTCTTTGCTTGATTGTGTTAAAAAATGTATCTCTTAGTGGCTGCATGATATTGTCATAGTTTTCATAAATGTCAATTGCGATTTTATATCTTTCTGGCTTTTTAATCACGCTTTTCAGTATATCGGTCTTTTCTGTATCCATGCCCCCTCCTATGAAACAATTTAAGCTTTTCATATCTCTTAAGAAATATTTATATTTCTCCGACTTACAGCAATCTATGCAACTGTCAAGCCATTCTCTAATATCCTCTCTGTAGGACATGGTTATAAAATGTCCTTGTTTTCTCAATTCTTCTCTACATTTCTCACAGATTGAATTTTTATCTGGATTATTTCCATCAGGAGTTAAATATATGAACAAATAATCTGGACAACTTCGATTCTCAATCTCATTTATATAGTCTGCTACTTGATTAGGCTGATCTACTGCTGTTCCAATCTTATTTTCAATTGCCAATATAAATCCGTCTAAAAATTCAATATAAATATCTATTCGTCTATATTCTTCAGTGCTTTCTTCTCTCTGAATCTTTCTTAAGAAACTGAAATTATTTTTTATGCACTTACCTGTTTTTTCCTCAATAAGCTGTAAAAATTTATCTAAAAAAACTTCTTTTTGACCGTGTGTCCCTGTGGGACTGAGCATATCGGCGATAATATTAGAAAAATCATTTTCATTATACTTCAAAAATTCAAATACATTAAAATCGCAAGACAATCTCAATCTTTTTTCTTCTCTATTCTTTTCATATTCCTTTATTTTTGGCTTCAATGCTTCAAATAAATATTTTACTGACTCTTGATAAGAATTATTTTTTATCGAATATTTATGATAAATTTCGGCCAGCAAAGTTTCGGCTACTTCTTTATAAGCTATCTGTTCCATTCTGGTTAATACCTTGTTCATATGACAAGTTTTATAATAAATCTTATTAGTCTTCTTATTTTATAGCAATGTTTTTTTGAAAAAATGGACAATCCTCCCGTCCACCCGTATGTCCGACAGTCTCAACAGCCTCTCCAGTGTGATGCCTTTCAAAGACCTGCAGCGGCTTAGGGCCACGTATGCCTGACCGTGAGCGAAGGCGCCTCTCCCAAGGTCAATATGGACCCTGTCAAATGTTGCTCCCTGGCTCTTATGAATTGTTATGGCCCAAGCCAGTTTCAAGGGGTACTGCGTAAAAGTGCCCACCACATCTGCGATGATGTTGCCGGTCTCATAGTCGAATCGGTAACGGATCACCTCCCACGTCTCCTTCTCCACGGGGTAAACCGTGACACGATTATTGCGGTTAATTCCGACCTCGATCATGTTGTAATCGACCGTGACAACAGTGCCGATATCTCCGTTGACCCATCTTTTCTTCATGTCGTTCTTCACGAAAAGCACCTGTGCATCTTTCTTTAATCTCAGGACAAGGTCGGCAGGAAATTCTTTCTGTCCCTGGAGATATTTCCCTTCCGGAACTCCGTAAAAATTGAATTCGTTATGGGGAAGTTCTGCTAGTTTTGCATTATTTATCGTTAATGCCCTGTCATTGGTGGTCGTCAGAGTGACCAGGTTTGGCTCCGACTGAGATGGTAGACCGTGCCGTTCGTTGATCTTTGCGATCAGGGCATTGTCTGCACGACCTTCGCGGATCGTGTTGAGCATGGTGATGAACCGGCGGTTTTTCTGACGGTATACCTTACCGAGTTCGATGACCTCCATCTTAACCTGGGAAAACACATGGGCATCAAAAAAATAAGGGCTCGCATAGCGAAAACTGAGATACTGTCCTTCGTCGTCACCGGATATTACCGGCGGCAATTGGAAAAGATCTCCAAAGAATATCACCTGCACGCCGCCGAAGGGACTGCGTCTCTCGTTGCGGTTTATGCGGAGGAATTGATCTATGCCGTCCATCAGGTCCGCTCTCACCATGGAAACTTCGTCGATGATCACGGTGTCGAGGGCTTCGTATAGCTCTCGATTCCTCATTGCTCTGATATCGTCGCCGGTAACGATCCGGGGCGGGAAGCCGAAGAAGGAATGGATTGTCTGCCCCCGTACCCGTAAGGCGGCAATACCGGTCGACGCAAGGACAACGACCTTCTTCAAGATATTTTGCACAAAATAAGTAAGGAGCGTCGATTTACCCGTCCCTGCCCTGCCGGTGATAAAAACGCACCGGGCGTTGCCGTTCATGACGGTGAGGGCGCGCTGAAAATCCTCATTGAGATCGAGATCGTAAGGGACATGGATGGTATGGGATCGCTGTGACACCGTCATATTGTTCCTTCGTTTCTTTCCATTATCTCTGTATCATTGGGATCGGAACAACATTGGTATTGTTCTGGTGAAAAATGTCCAACATGTTACTGTATTATTATCTGATGTCGTAGCTTCTCCCATGAAATTTGTGATTCGATGTGCTATTCTCGTTCGACACTTGCCCCTGTATACGTTACAACCTTTCCATCCTCGATCTCGTATACAGATCCATCCAAAGGGGGCCGCAGAGCCCAATGCACACATACAATGTCATCAAGCCATTCGGCATTATTCAGATTATCATGCATCCACGGTTCGCAACCAACCCCTCCCAGCACAAGACAATCCCATGTATGCTTGTAGTGAGCACAATTGGCACAATTGGCGTTTCCCGGCAATCCGTAGTTTTCTCTGACTTCCCGTGCAGAGATCTCAGGCTCTTTCCAGTATACTGTCTCTACGACATAGGCAGGGATTAGATCCTCATCTTCGAAACGAACAGAACGGTGGTAACGTGGGGAACTCTCCATCTCCTGTTGCGATGCCCTGACGCCTGCACATGCAAAAAACCTCGTACAAAAGTCTTTGAATGCGAAAAAATCATTCTCCTTTACCTTTTTCCCGAGGACCCTTTTTGTCTTATCTACCAGTCGTGGATCTGCAAAAAACATGAGCCTGATCTCTACATTGCTGGGGTTGTTATCAAGCTCGAACAGAAATATCTCAAGATGGTTAAAGATACCGAGTGGACCATCATTCTTTTTATATGCATATATTTCGTCATGTGCCGGATAATCCTCATCGTATATGTTTGTGTTCCAGTTGTTTGATTTCAGGGTTTGAAATAACCTTTCCCCGACTTCGGTGATATTCATAGCACCTCCTCAATGCCATTCAAAACTATTCCATGCGAACCTATATGGAGATCTCCTGTCCGTCTTCGACATTGAGCACATTGGCAGCAAATTTCTTGTAATGTTCAGGGAAAAATGTGTGAATGGGAATGATCGTCTCCGGTCTAATGGTATCAACAACTTTCTTGAGCGTCATCATGCCTGCGTGGCCACTTGTGTGGAGCTGGATGATGTTCACGTCCTGGCTTTTGAGAAAATCCATCATCTTTTTCATGGGTGTTTCATCAAAATAGCCCTGCCACTGGGAGTATATTACTGTCGCACCCTGGATCCCTTGCAGTCGTTTCAAGTCTCCGAGCATAGAAGGCCTTACCAGCATGACAACCTTTTGCGGATTCTCGGCGATCTCGCTTCGTTCTATCTTGTAGTCCTTAAATACGTACATCAATTCTTTCTTACCCGTGCGTGCGAGAAGATCACACAGTCGCTTTGGAAAAAAGACTTTTAACTCGGGGAAATTGTGAGATGGATAAGGGATTCTGGGGGATCTCGAGGTGTTCTTGAGGGTACGAAGGACATGTGCAGTATAGAGGTCAACAACAAACAGGTGTCCTGTTCTACGTGCTGCCTTGAAACATGTCACGATCCTGTCGATGTTCTGTGATGACTGGAATACGAGGGTCATTGCATTGTTTTCCACGATATGTTCGATCAGCTCTTCTTCGAGTTCAGGTTCCGTTTTCATGTTCCGGTCAACCTGCCCCACCATGGTTCCTTCCAGTAAAAGGGCGTCAACCTCCCTTGGAGCATTTTCCAAAAACCATTTGAATGCTTTTCCTTTTCTCCCATGCTCCCTGAAATCACCCGAATAGATAATCCTGCGGTCTTTGCTTTCGATAAGAAATGCTAGGGCGTCAAAGGCAGAATGATCCATCAGGTAAGGTATAACCATGAAGGTTTTGATGCGTGCAGGTTTTCCACTCTCAAGAATGATAGGATTCTTTATCGGCTTGCCCCTTCCAAAGAAGCTCTTGTTTAACTCAATTATTTGGTGTGTCCCTTCGCTGAGGAAGCATCGTATATCATCCCGCATGTAATCCATAAAGCCGTAATGGTCTGCATGTGCGTGGGAAATGAGAAGTCCATCGATAGGTCTGCTGACGGTATCCCATTCGTACAAACCCTTGATGTCAGGAAGGACCTTCCTCTCAACAAGTTCAGGACCTGATAAATCCCTGAATGCCTTCATCTCAAACTTCTCTTTTTCTCGTGTAACAAGGGGCATTCCGATATCGATGACAATCCGCGTGCCGGAATCTTTTATCTCAACGCAGGAACCACCTATTTCGTGTGTGCCACGGTGGATCTTAAGTTTCATTTCTTGATATTGCTTTAAATTGATTTATCTGAAAGGTTTTATCATCATAATAAGCGACAAAATATTTTATTGAATCTTTGCCTATTTTGATTGGTTCAGATTTAATAAAGTTTCTAATCTTATCTTCAAACTTTTGTTTTTGATTTTCTGCTATAGAGACAACAACAACCGCTTCGAACTCTAAGTTAGTAGGGATTTCTCTCGTCTCAGAAAAAATTAGTTTGAACCATTCAGGGCCAAGTTTAGAACGTAACATAAAATCCAGCACAACTGCATATATGTATACCTGCTCGACAACATGCGCTAATACATGAGGTTTTTTAAGTTCCCATACAGAAATGCGTAATCTGTTATCCTCCCCTATTCGTCTTGCAAGAATATCAATATTACCCCTTGTTGCTGTTGGGTCGCCACTACTTGCAGAAATTGGCAGCGGAAACTGAAATGGCATCTTTTCTAATAAAACAGGTTGAATTTTTGAAAGCTTGCCAGAAAACTTTTTTGATGATTTTTTTGACATTTCTTTTATTATGCTGGACTCAACTCGGTGTTCCGGGACTCTTGGTTTGCACTCATCGGAAGATAGTTTCTTAAAGTGTTCTCTAAATTCCTTTGCATCATTGCCAACCCAGGGATACTCGCCGGCTTTTGTTAGGCACTTAAAATCTCTCTTGTTTGTTTTTTCCTTATTTTGATTAATTTTTAAGGATGCTTCATCCCTTTTTACTCTTAATACAGCAACCTCTTGTCCACAAAACCTAATCGAAAATTCTATCGGTTTTGTTTTTGACACCGAAATATAAACCCTAAGAGGGTTCCATTCATGGAATTTTGCCCTTTTTGATCTTACCAATTGTTTACTCTTATAAATTTGCGATAACCACCTCTCCATATCATTTTCAAACTTCCTCTCATTATTTTCCCAAACTTCTTTTGTTTTATCGTATATACTCATTTACCCTCCCTTTTATTAATAATTTGTACTATTAATAACATTTCATCGTTTAATTATTTCATATATTGGTTCTGGATTTCCTGCCAAAACAGCAGAATTATCAATCCCATACACAACCCCCGGTTTCAGATCATTGAGCAAGGGCCACTTTTTTCGTGCTTCCGTATGGGACTGCTCTGGGAACCTGAAGGCTCTGCATAGGATAAAAGGGCTTATCTCAATCCCGAAGATATCGCACGTTCCTAGTGTCAGTCGGTTGTACGTGCAATACGCAAAACAGATATGCCCGCCGTTTGGTATATGTACCCCTTGCTTCATTATATAATACCGACAAGAACTTTCAAGGCAGAAAACTCTTCTTTGATTGTTTCAACCAGGGATCCAAACTTTTTGTTCTCCCCGCATGTGCCGCCATCCTCTATGTTTTTAATAAACGAGGATATTTCTTCAAGATCGACAAGGCTGGTAGTATGAATAGTATGACCGTCTTTCTGAATGATGTAGCTATCATCCTCTCTCCTCGTATACGGTATAAGGGACTTTACCAGCTTGAGGAACCTCAATAATGACTGGGCGGCCAAGAGATATTCCCCGCATTGCCGGAATATATTTGCAAGCATAAACAGGTCCCCATAACATGCTATGTCATCTTCTCTAAGCAGTTTGCTCACGTGCAGGCAGTCTCTTAACGCATCATCAATCAGTCCGAGCGACACAAAGAACCCTGCCCTGTTGAGGAAATGCGTGGGATCGCCCGGGTCTATGTCGCATGCCCTGTTATAATCCATCTGTGCCTCAAGGTACCGCCCTAACCCTGCCCTCGCATTCGCACGGTTGTTGAACTCCCATGCCATCGCACAGTCATCATCCGCGCTTTCAGCAAGGAACTTTCTGTATGACAAAGCGACGTATTCTTCATGTATCAAGCGGACAGACTCGTGGGCTAACGGCTGCGTGATGGCAGCTTGCGGCATGTTCCGCAAGATCTCTTCGGCCTCTTCGTCGGTTAGCTCATCATCGAGGTCACCGGGCTCCAGCCCAGGCTCTCTATCGATTATTATTTTGTTCGCTGTATCAAGGACCAGCATGATAAAATCCGCATTCATCGTAAACCCTGTGGCAGAGCATTCCGGGTGATGTTGGTGTATGTAATTGATGATCTCTATTTCGATCGGTTTTACGTCTTCTTTCCTAGCAGCCTCTTTTTGATTATTTTTCATAGAGTCCTCAACGGCCTTTTATCCCGTGCTTTTTCATCGCCTCGATAAGGTCTGCCTTCAGGGCAGTTCGCAGTTCCCTGGGCGCAACAATCTCCACATACGGCAGCCAACGGTAGATCCATGGTCTGATACCTGCAATGCCGTTGACCATAAACCTCACCTCAAGCCTTCCGTCTGCCAGTTCCTTTTCCTTCTGGCTTTTGTGCCATTTCTTCCTCCTGATGAAGGGCCTGGCATCTTCGTCAAACTTCAGGACGACTTCAACCGGTTCCCCATCCACGAACGCCCCGAATGCCCCTGCCAGCTCATCCTCGGGCGAGATCGATTCGGGCACAAAATGTTCATCGAGGAGACTCAGGGAAGCGATTCTGTCGAGGGCAAAGGTTCTCATGCCCTCTTCCAGTTGGTAAAATCCCCTGAGATACCAGAAGCCGTCACGGAAAAAGAGGTAATAAGGGTCTACCTTGCTCTCTGTCGGTTGATCGGCATACACCGCCTTATAGACGAGTATCACTCTCTGGTAATTGATAATTGCCTGATGTATTGCGGTAAGATGTTGTTCTAACCCGGCAGGCAGGGGTTCTGCTGTGAGGACAATATGCTTCAGGGCATTCGCCTTTTTGATCGAGAGCTTGTCCTCGATGTCAGCAAGGTTTTTCTCCATACCGGGACCAAACCCGACAAACAGCTTCTTTGCGAGGGCAAAGGCAAGGGTCTCTTCGATGGAAAGGGCGGGCTTTTTGAGTGCATACCCTTCGCTAAAGACGTAGCTTCCGATCTTCCTGTCGTACTCGACCGGGAACCCCGCCACGAGCAATGTGCTCATATAGCGGTGTATGGTCCTTTCGGTCACCTCAAGGGCCTCCATGAGGGACTGGACGGTCACCTTTTCCCCGCTGTCGATCTTATTGAGAATGATGGTCAAAGAATCAAACTTGTAGGACATTACAGACCCCCCTTTTGTTATCTTCTTCATATTATCACACGCGACTGACAACACTATGTCAGTGTGCTAAAAAACCTATTTTCTTTGTTGCTGCCTTATGGCTCGCTTCAACCGTCAATGACAGGATCAACCTCTTATGGGTGATATTGGCTGGCTCTTCAAGTGAAAACTGGTCTCTGACAACGGCAAAATCGCCGGGCGTGAGGTTGGGTATCTCCGCTATCGCGAGCATCTCCTTTCTGTCGGGACCACCGTTCGTTCTCGCAAGGGGGCTCAATATCGCGTTATAGAAGTGCAGGTTGCCCTCCGGGGTAAGAGGGCGGAACTCGATCTTGAACTTGAACCGCCTGATCGCCGCGTTGTCAAGCCCTTCGATCTCGTTCGTCGCGAAGACCGCGATGCCCGTATAGTTATCAAGCTGCGCGAGCATCTCATTCGTGAAGGTCTTCTCCCATGAATTGCGCGCGTCCCTCCGCGGGAAAAGGAAGCTGTCCGCCTCGTCGAAAAATAGTATATCACCGCTGCCTTGGGCCTCATGGAATGCCTCGGCAATGTTCTTCTCCGTTTGCCCCACCCACATCGACTCGATCTCGCTGCACCGCCTTATGACCACCTCTTTGCCGAGCGCCTCCCCCAGGTAGTATACAAACTCCGTTTTGCCCGTACCCGGCAGTCCGTGGAGGAGGAGTGTGAGAGACCGCGCCACATTCCCTCCCGTGCCGTTCTTTCCGCTTACGTACCTCTTTGCCACCGCGATGATACCTTCAAGGTCGTGCGAGGTGTTAAGCCCTTCCAGGGAATATGACGCGAGATCTCTTTTCTTGCCGTGAGGTTGTCTTTTCATCGTCATGACCTTCTCATGATTGGACAGGATCGTCTTGAGCTCCGGGATCAATCTGTCCTTTTGAGTCGCGCTGCAGGCTTGGAGCATATCGATCGCCTTCACGATGCCGTCGGCGTTCACTGAATAGCTGTCGCAGAGGTTGCGGAGATCATCCTCGGTAAAATATTCCGCAAAGCCGTGTCTCGTTAACTCGGACCTGAGCACTCTCAGGCGGCTGTTTTTATTAAGGGTCTTGAATTCCAGGGCAAAGGAGAAGCGCCTCATAGTAGACGGGTCGATCTCACTCAGGCGGTTAGTGATCCAGATGATCTTCTGGTCATGGGTCTCAAGAAAATTATTGATCCAGCTTTTATTGGTCTGACTCTTGAAGAAGAAAGAATTATAGGTATTCAGAAGATTGTCGGCCTCGTCAACAAGGACCAGCGGTTTATCGCTGCCGGTAAAATTAATCGTAGCGTAGATAGCCTGGATCCTGTCCTTATGATTATCATCTTTGGGGGTTTTAACTGTCAGCAGCTCCTTGCCGTAATGCTTCGCGAGGCTTTGCGCAAATGAGGTCTTCCCTGTGCCGGGCGGACCATAGAGGAGGATATTGTGGGGCTTTTCGGTCTGGATCAGCTTCTCGACGATGAGGAGTTCGTCTGCCGGCAGGTCGAAATCGGCCGGGCTCAGGATCGTTCTATTTTCTTTCGTGAAAAAATCGAACGCCAGGTCCCTATCACCTAAACCGGACAGATAGTTTACACACCAATCCTCAAGATCAAAGGTGCGGTTGGACCAGAACTTCAACACATTCATATCAAAAAGGCGGTAATTTCCAAAAACCTCAGAGATTGAGGCCTTGCTGATCCCTAAAATCGCATCACCATGGCTCTTGAAAACCGAACTGTCAGTAAAGTCAATGAGCCTGTTATTGTTCGATAGCCCGTCACAAAGGAACTGGCAGGCGTTTATGAGATAACGTAAGCTGATGACAGCCATCTCCGCGGAAGAAAGCCTGAAGGTTTCCTGGAGTATATCGAAGCGCTTATCCATTTCTGATGGTTTTTGCTTTGAGAGCTGTTCAAACCTTTCCGACAGAATAGGCAGTGCGTCCTCTTTCAGGAACAGCTGCTGGACGTTAACCGGCAGCAATTTTTGGGACAATCTCTCGTATTCCTGGCTTTCCCAACCGGCGAGATCGTTGAGGACATCCTGGGTGATAAGGTCAGGATGTTTCTCGTGCAGGACGGTGAGGGCTGATGTGCCAATAAATGTGCATACCATCGCAAAGAGCTTCTGTGGTTTAAAAGAGTAGAATTTGGACCTGATAAGATTTATAAGGTACTTGCATATCTTCTTTTCCTCAAAGTGCGAGTTGAATATGTACTCCGAGCAAAACCCGGATGCCGATCTTCTCCTCGATGTCCTTCTGGCCATATGCACCTCCGTCAAAAGGTTTTTGTCATAATAGTTGAGCATACACCACCTACCCTGACAGCATTTGGTCAGTCATGAAAATATTTATTGGAAGGTATGGTGCAGACAAGCGTTACAGAGAAAATTGACGATTAACTATCTTCTTTATAAAGAATCATCACAGGTCCCCCTCCTGCAGTACCCTACCGAATCCGTTCTCCTCGAGGTACTAGTAGGTGAAGTGCTTTGACAGCCAGCTCGCGGCCTTCTCTTCTGCCAACGGCTGGTAGCAGAAGGTATAGATAACCGGTATATCGTATCGGGCTTCCACGCATCGGGCGGGCCGGGTTAATGTCTCTCACATCCTGAAGAATCGTGGCCGATACAGTATGACGGTCGTTATAAGGTCTGAGAGCGTTTTCCTTTCCAGCGCAAGGAGATCCTCCATGCCCTCCACGCTGTAATCACCGGCTTCGAGCTTTTGTCTTCTTTCTCCCGCGATCCAGTTCGGGAAATCGCTGAAGCTGAGGGGATCCCTCTCTCGCGTGTCCACAAGGACTATCGGCTTGGGGATCTGCCGCGTGATGCTGCGGCCGCCCCTCTTCACGATCAAGCGCCTCGAAGGCGGAGGGACCGGTTTGAATTCAGGAACCCGGTTCCTTGTATCATCATCAATAATATCGTTATCTGTCTTAAACTCATCCTTCTTTCCCATCTCATACCCCCGTAATTATTTGTTTTTCATGTAATTATTATAGTATAGGCCGCTGACAGCAGGGTGTCAGGGAAAACATGATTGATCTATTTCGCGTGTTCAGGGACTTTAAATAATCGTGTTTTACTACTTATGCTATGACGATTGACATTTGAGGATGCGACCTGATACTATTTCTCGCGGCTTACAATTTCAGCATTATAGTTCTTTCAAGCGAGGTCTTTGATGCAAGAGCCAATCAATGTTCGATCCCCGTATCAGGTTCTGAAAACCTACTTCGGCTACAATAGTTTTCGTCTTCGTCAGGAGGAGATCATAAACCATTTGCTCTCAGGAGGCGATGCTTTCGTGCTTATGCCGACGGGCAGCGGAAAATCGATCTGCTATCAAATCCCCTCTATTATCAGGGACGGCATATGTATAGTGATATCGCCTCTCATTGCCCTTATGCAGGACCAGGTAGACGCCGTGCGCCAACTTGGTATCAAGGCCGGCTTTCTCAATTCCACCCTTGACGGCAGGGCAGCCTACGCTGTTGAAAAGATGGTGATCAACGGCGAACTGGATTTGCTCTATGTTGCTCCTGAACGGCTTGTCACTGAAGGCTTTCTGCGCTTGCTGAACTCGGCAAAAATATGCCTCTTCGCAATTGACGAAGCTCACTGCGTATCCCAATGGGGGCATGATTTCAGGCCGGAGTATCTTCAGCTTGATATCCTTGCCGACATGTTTCCCAAGGTACCGCGCATTGCCCTTACAGCAACGGCTGACGCGATCACGAGAAGAGATATCATCGATAAGCTAAAGCTTGGCAATGCCAAACATTTTATTTCAAGCTTTGACCGTCCGAACATCAATTACAGGGTAGAAGTAAAGCATAATGAAAAAACTCAGTTGCTGGAATTCCTCCGATCGGAACACCCGGGCGAATCCGGCATCATCTATTGCATGACAAGGAAAAAAACAGAAGAGATAGCGAGCTTCTTAGCTGAAATGAACTTGAAAGCCCTTCCATATCATGCCGGCCTTGACAATGGAACAAGGACGAAAAACCAAAAACAGTTTCTTGAAAGCGACGGCACTATTATGGTTGCAACGATAGCGTTCGGCATGGGCATCAACAAGCCGGACATTCGCTTTGTCGCGCATCTTAATCTGCCCAAAACGCTTGAAGGGTATTACCAGGAGACCGGGCGTGCCGGGCGCGACGGTGAAAGCGCAGATGCCTGGATGATCTATAGCCTGGCAGACGTAATAATTCTCCGACAGATGATCGAATCATCCCAGGGAGACGAACAGTTCAAAAATATTCAGCATCGCAAGATGGAAGCGATGCTGGGTTATTGCGAGACCGCGAAGTGCCGCAGGCAGGTCTTGCTTAACTATTTCGATGAAGATTTTGTCGGGCCATGCGGAACATGCGATACGTGCCAGGGAAAGGTTGAGACTTTCGACGGTACGCTTCTGGCCCAAAAGGCACTGTCCTGTGTATATAGAACGGGGCAGATGTTCGGGGCCAACTACCTGATTGATGTCCTTGCAGGGAAAGAGACCGAAAGGATCCGTTCTTTCAGACACGACAAGGTTTCGACATTTGGCATCGGAAAAGAGCTCTCTGCGATGGAGTGGAAGTCTGTGTTCAGGCAACTGGCAGCAGCCGGATTGCTCCAAGTCAACATGGAAAGCAAGGGCGGGTTCAAACTGTCTTCACGGTGCAGGCCTGTCCTCAGAGGCGAGCAAGTCTTCGAATTGAGGAAAGATCCTGTTCCCGTCAGAAAAAAAGCGAAGCAGCGGCGTACAGCATCGGCGCCGGATTCCATTCAGAAAGAAGATGGAACTGCCCGCAAACAATATCACCCTGATCTTTGGGAGCGCCTTCGTTCCTTGCGATCAGAACTGGCACACAAGCTTTCCCTCCCTGCGTATGTAATCTTTCATGACCGTACGCTAAGAGAATTGACCGACGTGCTTCCTGATTCCCTTAAAGAAATGGCAAATATAACCGGCGTGGGGCAGAAAAAGCTCGAAGCCTACGGACAGCAGTTCCTGGAGGTTATAAGGAAATATAAAGAAGAAAACAAATTGCCTCCCAATGCCATCGAACCTGAGAAAGCCGGCCCACCGGACCTCGTAAAAAAAGAAGCACAGAAGGCAGAAATACTTCGGTTGCTCAGAGTCAAGAATAGCAAAACTTAGCAAGCTATACTGACTGTCCCCACGGCCCTTTACCCACGGTTCCTTATGGAGGACATGGCAGTTCGTGGGTCAGATGGACCACCCTTCTCACCGTTGTATAATGAACACCAGGATGATCGGCTATCTCCTTTGCCGGCCTGCCTTCAAATACCTTCTCATTCATTCCGTGTGATTTGCTGGATTGCAAGACCCCAGAGGGGTTCCTTTTCGATGGTAAAACGAAGACGAGCGATTGTCAACAAAAAGGAGCAGGGCTGGCATCACCGGTCTGTTTCACAAAAAGCAATGGTTTCAGACAACCTGTATCTCCAAGA
The DNA here is from genome assembly GCA_028713955.1 of Syntrophorhabdaceae bacterium. Classification (NCBI taxonomy): domain Bacteria; kingdom Pseudomonadati; phylum Thermodesulfobacteriota; class Syntrophorhabdia; order Syntrophorhabdales; family Syntrophorhabdaceae; species Syntrophorhabdaceae bacterium. The sequence goes on along the minus strand of JAQTNJ010000007.1, from coordinate 19,631 downwards.
GGATCTTTTCGTAATGCACAATAGGGGTACTGCGCTCTCTGCCTTCTTTTGTTTTTTTCAGATCAACGAGGCCAAGCTCTGCGAGAATCTGGACGTCATTATAGGTGTTCTTGAAGTCTCTCTTGAGGATTTTTGCCAGTTCATACACCGATGAAGGGTGTTCTTTCTTGATAACCTTAAGAATCCTGAGACGGTTCTCCGTGAGTACCCTTCTCATAGCCTCAAGGTTTTCAAAGTACAGACCTTCATGTCTTTTTACCTTACCTCCGCGTCCGGCTCTTTCCCATACAGCATTGGCCTCACTGAATAGCTCTTCATCTGATTTTATTGCAATCTTGATATTCTTAATCTTCATCTCCCACCTTCCCTGGATCGTTGTATATCCTTTTTAAAATCTCTCCATAGCTCCTTTAGACTTTTGAATCTGTATGGATATTCCTTTCCCTTATAATGTCTATGGTCGCCTTTTCCCTCATAATTATCATATCCAACAACACGTTCACCGCCCGCTATATATGCAAAAGAGTATTTCAACCCGTAAGGTTTATCCTTTGTTTTGGGTACCTGCCATATCTTGATCTCTTCCACAGAACCGTCCGCCCTATATTGCTTTACGTGGTATATAAGGCGCGCCGCCATATTGGTGGTATTATACCATATATTGGAAATATGTCAACCTGTTCCCTTTATCGAATAGGCAGGCGAAGGGCGTTCAGGGACGTCGGCAGCTTTCGCGACGAACGTGCTGCCATCGGAGATATGCATGACAGTTGCCGACATTGCGCGTCAGTGCATCTGGTGCATCTGGGGTCATGCATCTGCGGTCAGGTCTTGCAATCATGCATTGTGTCCTCTGCCCTCTTCACCGCCCTGCACACCGTTGTATAATGAACACCAAAATAACCTGCTATCTCCTTTGCCGGCCTGCCTTCGAATGCTTTCTCATTCATTTCGTGTGATTTGCTGGATTGCAGGACCCCAGAGGGGTTCCCGGGTAGCTCAGTTTCTCAACATGACGCCGCCTGCTGTAGGCTATGCTGTGGAACGAGGTGAGAGAATTGTCAGTGAGAAAGGCTATATGTTATGAGTTATTTACTTATTTACGGTCGTCCCCCGTTCCCTGACATTGTCTAATACCGGTGACGCTAACGATTTAACGCATTATTAAAAAAATGCACTATCCTCCCATCCACCCGTATATCCGATAACCTAAACGGCCTCTCCAGGGTCATACCTTTAAAAGACCGGCAGCGGCTTAGCGCCACGTATGCCTGACCGTGGGCGAAGGTACCCCTGCCGAAGTCTATATGGACCCTGTCAAATGTCGCTCCCTGGCTCTTGTGGATGGTTATCGCCCAGGCCAATTTCAACGGGTACTGGGTAAATTTTCCCACAACGTCCGCGACGATGTTGCCGGTCTCATGGTCGAACCGGTAACGGATCACCTCCCACGTCTCCTTCTCCACGGGGTAAACCGTGACACGATTATTGCGGTTAATTCCGACCTCGATCATGTTGTAATCGACCGTGACAACAGTGCCGATATCTCCGTTGACCCACCGTTTCTTCATATCGTTCTTTACGAAAAGCACCTGCGCATCTTTCTTCAATCTCAGGACAAGGTCAGCAGGAAATTCTTTCTGCCCCTGGAAATATTCCCCTTCCGGAACACCGTAAAAATTAAATTCGTTGTGGGGAAGTTCTGCCAGCTTTGCATTATTTATCGTTAATGCTCTGTCATTGGTAGTTGTTAAGGTGACAAGATCGGATGCAGGAGGAGGTGGAGGACCGTGCCGCTCGTTGATCTTTGCGATCAGAGCACTGTCTGCGCGACCTTCACGGATCGTATTGAGCATAGTGATGAACCGGCGGTTTTTCTGACGGTATACCTTCCTGAGCTCAACGACATCCATATTAACCTGAGAAAACACATGGGCATCAAAGAAGTAAGGACTCGCATAGCGAAAACTGAGATACTGTCCTTCACTGTCACCGGATATTACCGGCGGCAACTGGAAAAGATCTCCAAAAAATATCATCTGCACGCCGCCGAAGGGACTGCGTCTCTCGTTGCGGTTTATGCGGAGGAATTGATCTATGCCGTCCATCAGATCCGCTCTCACCATGGAAACTTCATCGATGATCACAGTGTCAAGGGTTTCATACAACTCACGATTTCTCATCGCCTTGATATCTTCACCGGTAATGATCCGGGGTGGGAAGCCAAAGAAGGAATGGATAGTCTGCCCCCGTACCCGTAAGGCGGCAACACCGGTTGACGCCAGGACAACCACCTTCTTTAAGGTCTTTTGTATAAAATAGGTGAGGAGAGTCGATTTACCCGTCCCTGCCCTGCCGGTGATAAAGATACACCGGGCATTGCTGTTCATGATGTTAAGGGCACGCTGAAAATCCTCATTGACATCGAGGTTATCGGGGACATGGATGCTATGGGACCGCTGCTCATTCATTTGTTTTTCGATGTATGTTTACGGATCACCCTATTGAGATCGGTGAGAAGATCTTCCCGCAGTTCCAGAGGAGCAATGATCTCGACATGGGGCAGAAAACCACAGAGCCTTGAGCCTTGGAGCCTTGAGCCTTGGGGTCAGGTCTTTTATTATCAGTTTTTATCGTTTTCATGATTCCGGATGACATTACTCACTGTTGTATAATGGATACCAAGAAAGTCGGCAACCTCCTTCAGGGTATATCCGTATTGGATGCAGGCATCATGGATAACGTTGTTTCGTTCCTGCTTCTGTTGTTGTATGTTGTCTGTAAAGAGGTGTTCTAAAGAAGGTCTGTCTGCAAACCGCTGCGACCGAGGGATTTCGTGTAACGCATCATACTTTCCAAGGATCCTTTTGCATCGTTCAATAAACTCCTTCTCCCCGAGAAAAATTTGTCCTTTTACATTCTTCCAGAGCGTAGTATCATGGATACCCTTCATCACAAAATCTTTGAATAACCTGTGGGCACGCCTTTTCTGATCACTGAACTGTCCGAGCACCCAGTCGGTTGTGAGATACTCTGGCTGCTTTTCCTTTCCTGTCATTGCGTTATAGCTGCTCCATCTCCAGAGATCAGGGGTTTCAACTATTTTTGCCCGTACGGGATTAAGGAGCACATACCTGCAGAGTTGAAGAAGATAGCTGTCCTTATCGACGATGATCGCATTGAATCTGCCCTGGAGAATATGCCCCGTTTTCTTGTACCGCCAGTTGTATTTCTGGGTATAGACGCCGTTGAGATGCTTCATGCCGCGGGAAAGGTTCCCTTCTGGGGTCTCGATCACCAGGTGGTAATGGTTGTCCATCAGACAGTAGCCATGGCATATCCAGTGATACCGTGTGACGGTTTTCCCCAGGAGATCAAGAAAATACATCCTGTCTATATCGTTCCTGAATATCTTCCGCTTGGCATTCCCGCGGGAGGTAACATGGTAAAGGGCGCCGGGGTATTCGATACGGAGGGGGCGTGCCATAGGGGTAGGATACCAAGAAAGATGTGGGAAAGCAAGACAAACTTATAATAAAAGACCTGACCCCATTGGTTTACTTGTGTTATCCAGAACGACAGGATGCATAAAGTTTGAAAATATAAAAACCGACAGCTATTGTCCCTATTTAAGCGGCAAACACTAAAGCCGAGAAAACATAACCCAGGTGCAGACCTTCTGATGTAAGATCGCCGGCGGCAGTCCCTCAACTACCAGACACCCTATGAGGTGTACCGTCAGGCCCTTCGTGGTGCACTTTGAAGTGGAATTCACCTGGCAACATATCAAGAGCGTCCCTTTTACCCCCCAGATGTGTTTACTCATATTGTTTGTTCCAACAATTGTCCGTGCTCCTTTAACCAGTTCTTTGCCTTCTCCATGGTAGGAGTTTGTACTCGCACGATATTCCAGAATCTGGGTGTATGGTTGGCTTCGATAAGGTGAGCAAGTTCATGGACGATAACGTAGTCGATGACAAACATCGGGGCTTTAATCAGCCGCCAGTTGAAATTGACATTGTTGTGCAGAGTGCAGGAACCCCAGCGGTAGCGGTTGTCAACGATCTTGACCCGGCCAACATCGACACCGAGGCCACGGGAGTGAACCTTCACTCGAGGAATAATCTTTTCTTTGGCCTTGCCGAAATACCATTCCCGCAAAGCCTCCTCTCGTTTCATCCCTTGTGTTCCCGGAACAAGGAATCGTTGCGTAAACTGTATCTCTGTTAAACCCTTTTTGACTATCTCGATGCGATACTGCCGGCCCAGATAAAACGCCGATTCACCGCTGACCAGTTCCTTCCCCGGTGCGTGGGGCAAATCCCTGTATTTCTGGGGATGGCCGATCTTTTTATAAATCCATTGACGCTTTGACTCGATTACCTGCCGAATCTTTTCGTCGGACATTTTCTCCGGCGCATGCACCACGACACTGCGATCTCGTTCCACCGTGATGGTCAGTTTACGCCGCTTGGCCGATCTTTGAATGGTGTATCCCAAGTCCATCCCAATCACTCCGCGTAGAGAATGATGTCATTTTTCTTATAGGCAATTTCCATTATCCGGGAGATGATGTGGGCGCGATTTTTTACAACTCCAGGAAGTTTGGAGAATTCAGGTGCAAGCAGTATATTTTGAAGCTCCGCTTTTAATTTGTTCCTGGCCGGTATGCTTTCCCAAAAACCGGTAAGCTTCAATTCCCGTTCTACAACCAGAAAGACCTTCTGCGTCAGGTCAACCAAGCAACTGACCCTATCTTCCTCGTTTATGCTATATACGCTCCGGGGCTCTGCGGCTAAAGATAGTTCTGGGGGAAATTCAACATCATCTTCCCCAAAGATTTCCCTCTTGAACATTCGGAATAAGGGCATCTGTTTTTTACGATGCAGACCATAGGTAGGCTCCTTACCGGCGTTAATGATGCGCACCCGTAGCTTTTCCAGTTCTTCGTAGATTTTGTTCCAATTGTCGCGAAACTCTTTAAAGATCATCGCCAATGCTTCAGCAAAAGAGGCTTGCAGGTCAGGGTCATCGTCCAGCTCAACATCGAGGTGATGGCGGATGGCATGTTCCACCTCTGCCGCCTTGGTCTTTGTACGGCTTCGTTTATCGACCTGTTTCTGAAAGTCAGCATCAAGGATGGAGATCGGCTCGATCTTCACATCAATCCCTTTTGACTCAAGATAGGTGTCGGTGATGCTGCGCAACTTGCTCGGGATACCTTTCATGCTCAAACTTTCATCTCGGAAATGTTTCCCTGCCAGCACATTAATCTCGGTAAGGGCCTTGTAATCATCCATATAGTCGAGGGCCTGCCGGGCCGGGAAGACCACGTTCAGACACTTGGTCACCTTCTTGAACGCCAGCATGTAATCGAATCGGAGGTCTTCATCATAAAACAGATCGAAGAATGCGTCGTGATCGGAGAGGTCAGTCAAACCATGCTTTTTGAGCAGGGCCATGATGGCCGCGTGGCTCGTTTTCAGCTCCTGCAATTCTTCCTCGGGGAAACTCAGGGTATCAAGTACTTCCTTTTGTTCACGCTCATCATAGTTGTCGATGGCCCTTTTCAGATGGTGGCCAACCCCCACATAATCAACGACGAATCCTTTATCCTTAGACTCGCCACCCACGCGATTCACACGGGCAATGGCCTGGAGGAGATTGTGGGCAATGATTACCTTATCAAGATACATCACTTGCTCCACTGGTGCGTCGAAGCCGGTAAGCAGCATGTTATTGACAATCAGAATACCCATGTCGCCGGTGACACCTTCCTCTTCACTGCCAAAGGCCATCTTAAAGCTCTTTATGCTGGTCTCATGCCTGGACTTATCAGAGTATGCCTTGAGGTGGGGCAGATCGTTGTGATCGCCGGAGATAATGACGTCAGTCTTCAACCTTCCCAGTTGGTCGAGGTCGAGCCTCTTCGGGTTGGTCTGTTCCAGGCCGGCAATTGCAGCCGCCATGGCAGCGTCGATGTGCTTTTTATAGCGCACCGCTGCTTCGCGGGACGTGGCTACCACCTGCGCTTTATAGCCATTGGGAAAGACATGCGTCAGGTAGTGGGTTACCATATCTTTGGCCTTGGCCTTGATAGTGGGTTCAGATTCCAGGTAGGCTTCGCGGGAACCGTAACCGAGAATATCCATACGCTGCTGAAGGTTGTAATCACTGAAAACATCCTCAAAGGCAGTATCCATGCCTGCCTGATCGGTCACTTCGGCATTGTGAGTACGGCCTTCATAGACAATCTCCAGGGTCACACCGTCATCGATGGACTGGCGCATGGTGTATTTATCGATGTAGTCGCCGAAAACACGTTCTGTCTTGTCGATGGGCGTACCGGTGTAGCCGATACGGGCGGCATTGGGGATACCTTTGTCAAGGTTAGCCCCGAGCATGGCGTATTGGGAACGATGTGCCTCGTCGGTCATCACCAATATATGAGGACTTGGGTTCAATTCCGGGAAGGTTTCGGTAAGATCGGCTTCGCGGAACTTGTGAATCATGGCCATCACCAGATCCGAGGAATCGGAGCGCAGGAGTTTCTTGAGCATCTTGATGCTGTCGGCCACCTTCACGGTAAAGCCGATGCTCTGACTGGTCTCTGTGAGTTGCCCTTCCAGTTGGGTACGGTCAGTCACAAAAACCACCTTCCAGTTCGAGAGTTGGGCATGTCGGTACATCTCGCGCACCATGAACATCATGGTCAGCGATTTGCCTGAACCCTGGGTGTGCCAGATGATGCCGCTGCGTTCGCGAGGATTCCTGCCTGTCTGAAGGCGCTTGACCGCCAGCTTTACAGCGCGGAACTGCTGGTAGCGCCCCACGATCTTGATGGTCTCGCCTTTGTCATTGGTTGAAAACAAGGTGAAGATACGAACAAGATCCAATAGATTGTCGCGGTCGAGCATCCCTGCAACCAGGCGCTGCTGGTCATTGGGGCTGCTTTCGCCATGGTCCAGATCATCCACCGTGCGGGGATAAGGATCGGCCCATCGGTAGAAGTACTTCTCGCTGTGAGTGGTGATGGTGCCAAACTTGGCCTCCTGGCGGCAGGTGGCAATCACAATCTGGTTGTAATAGAAAAGCGGTGCACTGCCTTCGCCCCTGACTCCGCGCTGTTCGCTGTAACGGAGCAACTGGTCAATAGCTTCAGGGATGGCGTCTTTGACCTTTGGTGATTTGCACTCGATCACCACCACCGGCAGGCCGTTGAGAAACAGCACAATGTCCGGTACGATGTGGTACTCGGTACCCAGTACGCGCACTTTGAGTTGACACACTGCGATAAAGCGGTTGTTCTCCCGGTGCGTAAAATCAACAAAACGAACAGTCGGGCTTTTCTCGCCGGTTTTGCGGTTTTCGCTCACGCTGGTGTTTTCCAGAAGCAGAGTGAAAACATGGCGGTTATTTTGAATCAATCCCGTACCGGGAAAACTCGCGGTGAGTTGCTTGACTACCTCTTCTACCTGATCGTCTTCAAGCCAGTCGTTGATGACTTTGAGCTGCTCCCGAAGCACCGGGAGCATCACCACTTCCGTAAAGCTCTGGCGGTAGGTGTCTCCGGGGTGTTGCTTGCCGTCGAGGTCGATGATCTGCCAACCCAGCCCATCAAGTTGATCGAGGAGGGGTTTCTCCACGTGGTTCCGTTCATCGAGTTTGATGTGCGGGGGTGTTTTGTCCTGGGTCATTTCTTTCCCTCAATCCTCTTTATATCTCGGTCAAAATCAGATATATATTCGGCGTCCTGTCGCTTCCGATAGACATCGTATTGTTGTTCGGCTTTAAGCCTGGCCTCCAATGCGCTAACCTTACCGCTATCTTCGAGGATAGGGTAATTGGACAGCTCCAGAAAGCTGTTGAGGAATTCGATCCAGTCCTCCATTTTCATGAGAATCTGCCTCTCAGCACGGTTCTCGGCCAGATCCAGATAGGCAGATACAATACGGTTCAATTCTTTGATATGGTGCTCGCTCAGATAGTTCTTCGCGGTGGTCACATCAGATTTCAATATCTTTCCCCCCGGCGCATATCTCCAGTTCGTAAGCCCCATATAAATCTTAGTCGCGTCTGCGGAACTGTAAATGATTTCAGCGGCAGTTTTCCCGGTAATCGCCCAGTGGAGCTTGTTCTGCACTGTGGCAAAAAACTCCTTTGTCAGGGGGGCATCTTTGTTGTAATCCGCCGACAGCGCATAGATGTCGGTTATTTTCTGGTAGAACCGCCGCTCGCTCGCCCGGATTTCCCGTATGCGCTCCAGCAATTCGTCAAAATAATCTTTGCCGAAAACTCTATTGCCCTGTTTGAGTCTTTCGTCATCCAGAACAAAACCCTTGATGATGAATTCCTTCAACGTCCGGGTTGCCCAGATACGGAACTGTGTTGCCTGAAAACTGTTTATACGATAGCCCACCGCTATGATGGCATCAAGATTGTAGTATCTGGTGCTGTAGCTTTTGCCGTCGGCGGCAGTTGTTTCCAAAATGGAAATAACTGAATCTTCAAGCAACTCCCCGGATTCGAAGATGTTTTTCAAATGTTTGTTGATAGCCGGGACCTGCACGCCAAAAAGCTCGGACAATGCCTTCTGCGTCAACCAGACGGTTTCGTCGTGCAAGCGCACTTCCAGCCGGGTCTGTCCGTCCTCGGTCTGGTAGAAAATGATCTCGGCAGATTCGGGTGCTGTGGGAAGGTTTGTATTCATGCACATGCCTCCAATTCCGCATGGTTGTTAGCCAACCAGGGATGAGAAAGAAGTATATCGACGGGGTTACGTTCGTCAAGTTTGATATGCTGTGGTGTTTTGTCGAGACTCATGTTATTTATTTTTCTCGCCCAAGATTATACCTTCGAAAATCTTTCTCGCCTAAAAAATCAAATTTCCGCTCAAACAGCGTGGCAAGCTTATCATTTGCAGTAGCGAAATAAATCTGCCTCTGGTTCGTTAACACCAGATCGCGCAAGTAGTCAAGAAAGGACAAACAGTTCAAATCATCTATATGAGCAATCGGATCGTCGATTAAAATCACTGGCGGCGCTTGTTTCCCGAGTTGAGCATTCTGCGAGAGAAAGATTGACAGTGCAAATGCAGTTCTTTGTCCCGTACTGATTTGACTAAGGCTTGACTCCTTGCCATCTTTACGGATCAGCGATGTCCAATCCGAGCCAATCCCCTTGAATTCCGCTGGTGAATGAATTCGAGAGAAGACTGTCTCTATACCCGCACGATTTTCCTGGAGTGCCGACTTCATTGCAGATTCTAAAGAATCGTTCTTTATCATATTGTTGAGAACGACAAAAGAATCGTTCAATTTCTTTTGTCGTTCGTCTAACTTAAACAACTTCTGCTCAAGTTGTTTTTTCCTTTTTTCGCTATCAGCAAGATTGACATCCGCCTGTTTTTCTCTGTCAAGAGCCGTTTGTAATTTTGCGGCAAGCTGACGGATCACCTCCACCTCTACGAGTAACTCTGCAAGTGGCTTTTTATCGGACCACGGAAATGTAGACGCAAACATAGAAAGACTTTTTTTGAGAGGCTCTGTAGAGGCTAATCTTTCTTTTAGTTGCGATAATTCTTCAAACGCATCTGTAGTGGTTGCGATTGAGCTTAGCGTCAAGATAACCTTTTCCTGCAACGTATGAATATTACAATTATCATCCTCAAGGGTTTGCAACAGCGTTGCCATGTTCTGCTTTATCACGGATTGTAATTGACTTGACGCTTCACGTGTGAATTCCGCAAGAGGATAACCAATATCTCGTAAACGCATGGAAACTTCCTCCATAATCTCAACCGATACCCCTTGTGATGCAAGAGATTCGAGATCACGAGAAAGTTTTTTAAGCTGCGAGTTGGACGTTGCAAGAGTTTGTTTAGCTTTTTCTACTGCAAATAGCACCTCACGAACCGTAATATTTTGCGCTAGCCCTGTATTTTCACAATAATTCATCAGCCAAGTTATAACTGACTCGACAGCAACTGCCTTGCGTACTGCCTCCTCTTGCTCTTTCATCTGTGAAAGAAATGACTGTCCAAGTGTTTCGAGATGCTGGTCAACACCAACCGTCATATGTTTTGAAAGTTCGCCAACCTTAAATTGAGTATGACAAAGTGGGCATTCATCAGCCTTCGGACTGATCTTTAATAGTTTGTCCGCAATCTGTCGAAGTTCCTGAGCAAGACCAAGATGACGATCCTGTGCTTCGCTAAACTTCTTATAGCCACTCTTTTGCTTAATTAAAAGATTTTCTGCTTCAGACCGCGTTTGTAAAATTGCCCGATGATATTTGGCTAACGAATTGTCGCGATCTTCAACTGCAATCAGATCAATGTTAATATCATCTAATCCAGTTAGCCATCCGGTATGGCTTGAAATTATTTTCTGTAGCTTGCTTTGCTCCTCTACAAGGCTGGCGACGCCGGTCTCTATCAGTCTATCTGCCTGCTGCAGCATCGCCAAGGTTTCTCGGTCTCGCTTTATCAATTCATTTAAATGCTTTTGATTTCTTCTCAATTCTTCTAAATGAGAAATGTCAGGCTCAACTATTTTGATAATGGACTTCGCATCATGACAGTATTTAGCCAGTCCATTAAGCGTCACTGGTGACTCCAGCCACTTGAGCGCGATTGCTTGCTGTGCCACTGTCACCATTTCAGCGAGCGGCTCAGCAAGAGTGCTAGAAAATGTCGTTTTATCGCTTTTAATAACAGGCCAGCCAATTCTACGCATAATGTCATCTAAACGAATGCGGAATGAATCGGATTCGTGCTTAATTTTGCCGTTGAATTCGATCTGTTTTTCTAAAGTAGTAATTTCTCCTTCAATTGACTGTTTTTGTTGCTTAAGGCCCCGCAGCTCTATAAAAAGAGCATCACTCACTCGTTTTATATTGTCCCATGTTTTAGCAGCGTCAGAACCCACCAATAGTTTAGAGAGATCATCTTCTAAACAAGAGGTTAACTCTGTAAGGCTCACAGTTGCGTCAGTATCGAGGAAGTTGAACCGTGCAAAACTTTGATAAAGATTGTTTGTCTTAATTTCAGTTTGGCCATACCAGAGTAAATTAAAGTTACGGAATTTCGATGCAATTCGATTATCAGTGGCTTGCTCAATCTGGCCATCTACTAGCTCTACACTCAGCTTATAAGGGATGGGGGAATTCGCATTCCTTTTGTTTCGACCGCAATAAAACAACTCTATTGCTTCCAAAAGAGATGTTTTCCCTGATCCATTAGGACCAAAAATAAGATTTACTGTGCCAAAATCAAACCTTCTTTGCTGTGGAAAATCGAGATAATTTATCAATTCTAATGATTTGATAAATGGTGTCGTTTTGATTTTGAGTTTCTGCGATATTGGTTGCAATCTCTTCTTTGTCTCAGATATAGATGATTCGATCAACTTTATTCGAGCGGGCATATTATCATCACTTAAAATCGCCCTATCAATACCCGCATTGACAAGACGGTCAACCCAAATTGAATAAATACTGGTGTGTGGTGCTGTATCAGGAGCTACTACCGCCAACGGTGAAAGTATTGAGTCAACTTCCTCTTCCGTAATTACAAATTTACGAGCATAGCTTCGATCACGCTCAATCAATTCTTTGGCTTGCCGCACTTCGTTTTTTGTTAGCAATTCTTGGTTAGTAATAAAATAAAGGTAGTTACTCCATTGAAGACTCGGCCGACCTTCAAAATAATATCGTCCGATAATACGATCCTGATACTTGCTCAATTTCTCTTCTGTTCCAGGTAAGTCCTTTGTGAAGTCGAGGTAATAGACAGCATAAGGTTTTTGATGCGCCCTTTTCGTGAATCGGATGATCGAATCTTCCACTTGCTGCATATCGGGGTACTGAGCTGCAAAGCGCTCTTTCATCTCAATAAAATTTAAGCTCATTCTTCCCTCCCTATATCAAAGGGGGATCTGTCACGGGTTTGATCTATCTTGACGTATCGATGATGTTTATATGGAACAATGGTACCCGTTTGATCACGATACCAAACATGGAGCCGCTGCTGCGCAGCCAAACTTTGATCTGCATCCGATGATGACTTATGCAGATAATCCGCCATATGCTTTTCTGTGGCCTCTACATGTGTGAGACTACATTCCTCACCCATGTAGATTACAGTTGCACGTTTTCCGCTAGTAGATTCTATATTCTGTTGAGGAAAATTAGGTGACCACTTAAATCTAAAACCAGACTTAAGATCTGAAAGCGCTGGTGGCAATTCCTCGTTTTTAATTATCTCCCATAAATGGGAACAACGCTTCAGCCTCGCTATTCTAAATCTTCTAGCTTGTTCGTGTGTATCCTGAGCAAAGGTGACTCTTCGAATGATTTCTGATGACTCAATCACGCAAGAGTCCAAAAGATGAACTTTATGCCAGTCCTCATTCCAGTCCTCGTTATCTTTGATTTCACCAGCGCATAATGCAAGGATACGTTCCGCTTCCAGCGGATTTACATCTGCTATTCGTTTAATCTCTCCCTGCGCGTTACCGCTTTCTGTAACCACACCAGAAAAACCGTCATCAGCAGTGGTTTTCTCGACCCAACTACCGGTCTCATCGTCCCAGTTGCATATTTTAGTTAGCAGTGGACCACGTCTTCTTGAAACAGGCCCCGCAACTGCGATATGTGCTACCTTTGTCGCGACAAATAAGAAGGCAGCAGGTTTATAGTTAAAGAATAGCGTGTGAGATCGGTACGGCTGAAGCCACGTATAATAAAAACCCTTCTTGTGGTTGTTGCAAATCGTGGTATCTCTGTTGTCAAACTCTCGTGCTTTCAAATACCATGCTGATCCTGCGATATTCTTCCAACATCTCTCATGACCGTCAATATACATCCTCACATCTTCTGACCAATTCAAACATAGCACTTCGGTCGCATCACCATCATAGTGTAAGAGTCGCTCTCTGCACCCGAGAAACCATTCATTGCGCGGATTTTGGTTCAATTGTATGTGCAGTATTAGGGCGCGATCGTGAATGGCTTCAGCTACGTCGTCTGTTAATGCAAAGGCATCGGCACAGATTAGAGATACAAGCTTCAGATGTTGCCCATGGCCTCCAAATTGGTAAATGCGAGTGCCGGACAACATCCCATTAATTTCGAAATGGTCCTGATCGCCCATTGCATGCGTCTTGAATTGAATTAGCAATACAGTCTTTGCTTCGCCATCGCCCGTGGCTGGCGGCGTAACGAAAACGTAGGCAAGAGGGCTGAGAAATCTTGTTGAAGTCGCATCAAGAGGTTCATAGATTACCTTAGCGAATGGCGCAAGAATAGCCTTGAGTGATTCGAGTTCGTTAATTTTTATGCTTTCACAACCTAATGCCCATAATTTCCCTTGAACAGGCCCTCTGCAGTCCGATAACACCTGTTTAAGAACTTCCCATGGCATCGAATATTCAGGTGTTATTACAACATCGGCTTGTGTTTCTTTTGCATATGTTAGGAAGACATCAAACTGCCGGGCTGCAAGAGCTTGGTCTCGACTTCGAACACCTTCAGCGCTCGCCTCAATATCACCCTTCGGTTGTAGTGCAAACACAGTGTAATTGTCCGCGTTCGGGATCAATGCATTTAATGTCGGCGCCCCGAGGCTATTTTCAAATAGGATATCAGCTACCGGCTTGATTTCCATTAGCTAACACCTTTCTTTTTGTCGTTCACATCAACCGAACTCAGCAAAGCTGTGACGCGTTTCTTGCCCCTGAGCAAATCTTGCATTAGGCCGGTTTTGAGGGAAAGAAGTTTAGCTAGCTGCTGCTCCAATTCATCCAAGAACGTATATAGCGAACTTATGGTGCATGCAATTGCCTCCTGCTCTGCAATAGGTGGGATTGGTAGCTGTAATGACATCAGGTTTGTGAGGTTCACTCGATCGCGTGTCATTCCCTGAGCAAGTGCAAACAACCCCTGCCGCCAACGCGGAAAGTTAAATAGGTGAACTGCAAACGGGTGAATGTACCTTTCCCGGTTGCAGCGGATTCTGAAAACATCAGCCTTGACTATAGCTTCGTGGACATAGTCGGTGTAGATGCATGCTCTTCCAAAAGGGTGCCTTTCGTCACCAAGTGATGCAATAAGTAGATCCTTGGGTTGAACGGAGTGTCTGGATAAATACCTCCCATGTTCACTGGATACCCACGCTTTGTCTTGGTCCAAGAACTTCCCATTGCCGATATTTCCCAACCGAATGACTCTCACTCCGGGCTCAGCTACGTAGTGGTCGGATTTCAGATTAGAACCGAATGGGCCATCCACAGCGGACTCGAGGGTACGCCCAAACTCATCCACCCCCCACTCTACCGGAATCCTGCCCAAGGGGGAGTTTTTGAATTTGTGGGTTTTTTCGGAGCGGAGGTTGCCGTGTTCATCAATACCACGAGTGAGGAGATCCTGCAACAAACCGGTTTTAATACGCTGTTGCTTGGCAATCAACGCCTCGGTCTGCTCAATCGCCCGGTCCACAGTCGATAGAATTTCGGCAATTTTCGCCTGCTCAGACTTTTCAAATTGATAAATTTCAAGCTTACCTAAAACTTCTTTATCTACATGGGGAATGCCCGAGCCCGAAGTCTGCCCCTTGAGATATAATTCCCAGTTCTTAACCGCGTAAAAAAAGTATTCCTTGTCGAAAGCATCATCATGGCTAATCCGACTCATTGTAGAGGCAAGAATACCTTTTCGCGCTCTGAAGAACTCTCCTGCATTTGAACCATCCCATAGAAGAATTGTGTCATCGTCAGAGACCCGAACGGCGTTTGCGCTTGGTTTAACGGGCTGTGCTGGTGCCCTCCCCCTAAGATATTCTGGCGTGAGATACAGTTCCGCATCGGACCCAAAATAAGGCTGTTGGGCAGGAGGTTTACCTTTTTCAAGGGTAACAACGTCCCGAAGTTTCTGAACCTCGTGTATCGTCACGCTCATTTCAAATACCCCAACCCTCTCAAAAATCCATCCAGCGTCTTCAGGGTCTCACTTCGTTCTGATTCCAGTTCCCGACTCGACACCGCGTACTTGTCCCAGAGATTCTCCACCACGGCAATGAGCCCACGCTTTTCGGTATTCAGATAGCGGTTCAGTTCACTGCTCGCGAGGTCGTAAAGCTTTTTCAGGATAAGTCGACGAGCCTCTTCCTCGGTCAGTTGGCCGCCGATGGCAATGAGGATAGCGTCGGTCTTGGTGAGTCGCACTTCGAGGGCGACTTTGTCCTTGTTAAGGGCAGCGGCTCTCCTTTTATTGTTCTTGTTGTTTTTATTCTCATCATGATCATTATGGTCATCGTGCTCATTATCAATGTTCGCCAGTTGGGCATCCACCTGACGGATCAGATCCTGGCTTTCAGCCTTGAACTCGTCGCCTCCCAAGCGTTTAAGCTGGAGCTTGAGTTCCAGTTCATCGGTCTTGGTCTTCAGTGCCACCTTGCTTTCTTTAATGCGCTTTTCAATGCCTGCGATTATCTTTTCCTGTGCCTGTAACGTTGCAAGTTCTTTCATGGCGGAGTCGCCCGTACTGCCCTTGAGGTCGTCTATTAAATCCTTGAGGATCTTTTTTATTACGACTGCCGTGACGGTTTCATCTTCTTCCGGTTCATAGGCAGCTACTTCCTGCGCCGTTTCTACAGCCTCGGTCAACTCACTTATGTACTCGCTGATCTGCGTTTCCAGCATTTCAATCTCGTCGGCCTCGGTCTGAAAGTATTTGGCAATGAGGTATTCGTCAGGAATCAGCGCATGGTGCCAACCTGTAGAGATAATGGTCTTCAGGTCATATCGTATTTGCTGCCACCAGTTCACAAATACCCCGGCGCTCTTGAACTCATCGAGTACACTCAAGGGGATGAGTTTGTCTTTCAGCGTGGTCAGCAGTTCGTGGCGCACCTCCGGCATCTTCTTTCCATCGCATAGGCCGGCAAAGTCATCGCGGGCCACAGCCCACCAGGCTTCCAGAGTATCGTGGTGTACTGCGAGTGTTTGCCGGAGTGCGGGGTCGGCTTCGAGTGTGATCTTAATAGTTTGCTTTGCCTCGATCGGCTTACGGAAAAGAAGGTAGCCCGGACGTTCCCGCTCGAATAAGGTATCGGCTTGTAGCCCAAAGCGGGCGAAATGGGCAGCACGGGCAGTGACCTCAGCATCGGGGATACCGCCGATCAGGTGCGCCTGAACATCTTCCGGTTCGGGCTCGGGCGTGTTATCCACATAGCGGCGGATATTGAGGTTATAGTCGTGGTTCTCTACGATTTCGGTTTTGTCTACCAGTCTGCTGTATTTTGGAATCTCAAGCTTGTGGGTAAAGACGAAATCGATCTTTTCTATGTCCTCAGGGCGAAGCTTGTTCTGGGCCTTGCCTTCGGCGTATTCGCGGTCGGCATTGATAAAAAGCACCTTGTCCTTGAGGGCTTCGGGCTTGTTCTTGTTGGCCACAATCACGCAGGCGGGGATGCCGGTGCCGTAAAACAGGCCCGGCGGCAGGCTGATGATGGCCTCAATCACGTCATCGTTGATAAATATCTCGCGAACCAGCTTTTCCTTGCCGCCGCGAAACAGCACGCCGTGGGGCATGATGGTAGCCATGTGCCCCCGTGGCTTGAGACTGGCCAGCATGTGCTGAACAAACATAAGGTCAGCCTTCTTACCGGTCTCGGGGCACCATTCGCGAAAACGGCTGGTGAATTTCATATTAGCCCGACTGTAGTTTTGGGAGAAAGGAGGATTTGCCAGCACGCGGTCAAACCTGCGCACCTGGCCGTTTTCCAGAATCAGCGGGTCTTCCAGGGTGTCGCCGTTTTCAATGGTGAAGCGGGTGATATTGTGGAGGATCATGTTCATGTTGCAGATAGACCAGACGGTGCCGTTGGAGTCCTGGCCGTAGAGAGCGAGGTCGTTCGGGTCCTGACCCTGTTCCTCCACATACTGGTGGGACTGGATAAGGAAACCGCCCGAACCGACGGTGGGGTCATAAATCTCGTTGCCCGCCTCCGGTTTGGTCAATTGCACCAGGAGACGCACAACTTCAGCAGGCGTGTAGAACTCGCCGCCTTTCTTGCCCGCGCTGTCGGCAAAAAACTTGATCAGATACTCGTAAGCCGCACCCAGCAGGTCCGGGAATTCGAAATTGTCATTAACCAAAACAAACTGAGGCTGGTTGAAATGGTCCAGCAGGTCTTTCCACTTCTGGTCGGGGATTTTGGTCTTGCCTTTGACGGCATTGAAGTCGATGTTGTTTTTCAGCACCCCGGCAAGGGCGTCGTTTTCCTCTTCGACTGCGGCAATGGCCTTGTTGAGCATGTTGCCGATGTCGTACTTGAGGTCCTTTAACGCCGGGACCAGGTCACCGTTCTCGTCGGTCCATGCCTCATGCCAGCGGGCGCGTACCGGGACGAAAAAGGTTTCGCCGTAGGAGGTTTTGTCTTCCAGCAATTCCTTGATGAGATCAGGCTGATCCCTCAAATGGGCAAAATCTTTCTTGCGCAACTGCTCACGCTTGCGGTCGAACTCATCTGAGAGGCGCTTGAGGAAAAGCATACCAAAGATGAATTCTTTGAACTCCGAGGCATCCATCTTGCCGCGCAGAATATCGGCAGCCTTGAACAGAAAAGATTCAAGCTGTGCGAGAGTAATTTTTTCAGTGGTCAATATCTATTCCCTGTCAAGCCTTTTATCGTCAGTTTTGGAATTATTTTCTGCTTCAAGGAAGCTTTCCCCCATCCCCTAATAACCCCAATGCTGTATACTGCCATTCTACCCAACTGATAGGAAAAATACAAATCTTTTAAAACTATCGGTCATTGCTTAACATGCAATACTTCTTGCTATCTACAATCTTGAGATCACAAATTGTGACCTCAATAAAAAAACACTTTTGGAGAGATGCTCTTAAGAAGCAAGAAATGCAAGACTATTCATTGGACGTTTCAAATAGGGCTTCACTACCCCTTAAGCTTCTACCTTTTCCTCGTTGATAGTAATACGGCCCTTTTCAAGATGAATTGCGAGATTAAGTCCCATACTTTTACCTGCGCGCGTACTTCGTTTATATGAGTTGAGTTTACGTATACACTCATCTATCGCGAGGTTAAGCTTGAGAGCTTCCTCAAAAGTTACCTGTACGTTAAGAATTTTGGTATCGCTGGTTAGCCCTCTGCCACGTTCCGGACTGGTACTGGCAAAAGCACAGGTACCAAAGGCAAATTGCTTAATAGGTGGTTTATTGGACATAACATCCTCCCCATTTTAAGATAGATTAACGGAATTTGTGGTTCATGTATTTTATCATCATTTTTTCAGTTATTTTCTGCTGCAAGAATTGTCCCCCATATTTATAACTACCGTTCAACGTTCAATGTTCTACGTTCAAACGCAAAAAACATAAGGAACTCAATAAACACAAGAAACTGTATTACTGGAAACCCCACCACATAAACCAGCTCATGGCTCATAGTTCATGGCTGATAACTGCTGCAAGAGCATAAGGCATAGGAAGAACTGCTTGGCCCCAGTCTTAACCTCAGCCTGCCCGTTGCTTACGCTGAACCCTTTAAAACCATTCTATCCCTATGAAATCAAAAATACAAATTATTTTTTCAGCTTATAGCTATCAGCCGTCAGCGATCAGCAATGATCACAAGCTATTATACCAGGCAGGACTGACAACAGGGTGTCAGAGGCATAGCTGAGAGCGGAGAGCTGAGGGCGAAATAAGTAAAATTATAGTAGGCAGTATGGAGTAAGCACGGAAATCTTTTACTGCATACTGCATAGTCTCTGCTCTCTTCTGTCTTTGCTGAAGTTCATAGCGAGGAACGAAATCTGTTCAACGTTCAAGGTTTAGACTAAAGGAACTATTCGTCCCTCAGAAATCCGATACGCCTTTTTTTCTTCGGTTCCGGTGGGATCATCAATTGTCGTATTGCTTCAAAAACAACTCTGAATTGGGTATCATACTTCTTTTCAAGTTCATCAAGCCGCCTGGCAAGATCTTTGTGTGAGGCTATCATCTTTCTTAGCTTTACGAATGTCCTCATGATCTGAATGTTTACTTCAATGGCCCTGTCGCTGTTTAATACGGTAGAGAGCATAGCAACACCCTGTTCCGTAAAAACATAAGGCAGGTACTTACGATGCCGGCCCCGTCCTTTTTTTAAGGTCGCATTTTGCGACCTTAAAGATTCAGCTTCTTCGCCGGATAGTTGAAACATGAAATCCTGAGGAAACCTTTTTTCGTTTCTTCGGACCTGTTCATTCAGTCTTTTGGTAGGCACTTCGTAAAGCTCTGCCAGATCCTCATCCAGCATGACCTTGTGACCGCGAATGAAATAGATCTTTCTTTCGATCACTTCGACAGGAATAAGCGCTTCCATGTTGTCCCCCCCCATTTTGATATCACAAAACGTGATCTCAAATTATATAGACTGCTTTTCTCCCCAATTACGCATCCCCCGTTCTTGGATGAAACCATTCTATCCCTATGAAATGAAAAATACAAATAATTTTTTCAGCTAACGGCGGAAGCAACAACTGTTCAATGTTCTATGCCTGTCCTCCGGTGCAGTGGCGGAGGGTTCAAGGTTCAAAGTTAGAACCGGAGAAACTAAAGGAGCGAGG